>JBEGTV010000178.1:0-5853 GCA_041179225.1 Deinococcota bacterium
GAAATATGAAATGGCAACTCGATCCAATGCACACCTCCGTCACTTTTCAAGTGCGGCACATGAGTTTTTTTACGATCACAGGATCATTTTCAGGGGTTTCTGGTTCAGTTGAAACGAATGATCAAAATTTTCCGACCCATATTCTAATCGAAATTGATGTCAACACCATCTCCACTAATTCTGATCCTCGAGACACCCATCTTAAAAGTGCTGAGTTTTTTGATGCTGCAAAATTCCCTAAACTGATATTTAGCAGTAACCAAATTCAAGCTAAACCTGTCGCATATAATTTAATTGATTTACTAACAGGCAAAAGAAACCCTGTTAAGTATATTGCTCGAGGGCAGTTAAATATGCACGGGATTTCACAGACTATTGACCTCGAATTTGAAATTCCAAGTCCACCAGTTAAAGATTTATGGCAAGCCACTCGCATCGGTGCAATTGGCGAAACAGTCATTGACCGAACCAAGTGGGGTATGAATTGGAATCAAGCAGTCCCATCTTTGAATAATGCGTTATTGGTAAGTCATGCTGTCAAAATTTCGTTTAGTACACAACTAACACTGGTTTAGTATGAAAAATATTTTAATTTTTGATCCTTCAGATTTAGATTTTAAAGCAGCACAAGGTATGTTGATGTACGCTGGGCATAAATTACGGCACTGTAAGCAAATTTCAGAACTTTATGCACTGATAACCGAATCCAAACCAGATTTATTGATGATTGAATTCATGTTAGCTGGACGAAGTTTTTTGTCAGTTATGCGCGAATTAAAGAGTTTTGAATTGACTGCTGATATTCCAGTTATCAGTGTTAGCCGAGATAATGGTGTCAACAAACCACATGCACTCATGATGGGTGCAGTCGCTCATCTCACAAAACCTTACAACATGACAGAACTATTTGGTGTTATTCAGCAAGTCTAAGTGGTCTCTTTCCAATTGTATCCGTTAGTAAAGTAAATGCGTCACATCCACAGCCCTGAGTTCTGGGGCTTTTTGTTCTGGCAGAACATCCATTGCCACCAAACCCGCACCAAGTTCTGTACCTGCCAAGTATTTGAGTTTATCCTTGGTACGGTACGGCGGGTACAACTCGAGATGAAGATGCGCTTCTGGATGGGGTTGCCCGTCAGTTGGGGCTTGGTGCATGACCATTAGGTATGGAAAAATCGGACGATTATCAAACATATGGTCAAATTTCAGAAGCAGTGTTTTTAAGACCAGCGCTAAATCTTTACGTTCGGCATCGGACAACTCGAGCAAACTGGCTTTTGGGGCAATTGGGGCGATCCAAGTTTCAAATGGGTACCTCGAGAAAGCTGGAATAAAAGCAATCACCGTTTCGGTTTGCACCACAATTCGTTCGCCAGATTCGATTTCGGCTTTGATGATCTGCTCAAGTAAACCTTGTCCTGTTTTGGCAAAGTGGGCAGCCTGCATCTCGAGTTCACGCGCTGGGACTGGTGGGATGTGGTCATAAGCATAGATTTGCCCATGTGGATGATGTAGCGTCACTCCCATTTCGACACCACGATTCTCAAAGGGCATGATGTATTTGATTTGTTCAAGCAGTCCAAGTTCGCGGTAACGGTCAGTCCAAACCTCGAGTAACAATTCGATCTGAGCTAGTGGCAGCCGTCCAAGGCTACTGCTTGCATCATTATCAAACACCACGACTTCGCATTTGCCAACACCAGCTACAGTTGGGACAAGCCCAGCGTCTAGGGCTTCAGGCGGATTGTGGGCATCCACCTCGAGACTTGGGAAACGATTATCAAAAACTGCAATTTCATAATCCCCAACAGGTAACTCTGTCGGGATTTCTGGGTTGGTCATTCGAGCAAGCGGGTTATAATCGGGTGGTGGTAAAAATGGGCGGCTCTGACGGTGAGCCGCAAAGGTAATCCATTCTCCTCGAAGCGGATGCCAGCGCATATGCGGATTACCAACAATTGGTTCATTGCCCGGACTCGGGGCAAGAATGCCCTCGGGAATGGGCATACTCGAGTACAGATGCAGAGCGCGTCCGTCTGGCTTGGTTAGGGTTTTCTTATGCACTTTTCTATTCTAGCAGTAGTTTAAGGCTGTTGTTTTAGCTTAGCCAAAAGCGACGTGGTTGAACTGTCTTGGTCGTTTGGAGCAGTGGTATTATCGAGCAACTGCGGCGCAATTTTTTGTGCCAAGACCTTGCCGAGTTCCACACCCCATTGGTCAAAGCTATTGACATCCCAAATAATACCTTGGACAAAAACTTTATGTTCATAGAGTGCTACCAATGCGCCAAGTGTGAACGGCGTGAGACTCGAGGCGAGAATTGTATTGCTTGGTTTATTACCTTCAAAGACTTTATGCGGGATCAGTTCGGGTTTTACGCCGTCTTGAGCCACTTCTCCAGCAGTTTTACCAAATGCGAGGGCTTGGCTTTGAGCAAGGACATTGGCAAGCAGCAATTGATGATGGTCAGACAGTGGGTTTAAGCTCTGTGAAAAAGCAATAAAATCACACGGTATTAGTTTAGAACCCTGATGAATTAGCTGATAAAACGCATGTTGTCCATTTGTGCCGGGTTGCCCCCAAATGACTTGCCCCGTTTCATAATCGGTTCTCGAGCCAGACAAGGTAGTGCTTTTGCCGTTACTTTCCATATCGAGTTGTTGTAAATAAGCACTAAAATAAGTCAGGTAGTGGTCGTAGGGCAGTACCGCGTGACTAGCAGCGCCAAAAAAATTATTGTACCAAATCCCGAGTAAGCCTAGGATAACGGGCATGTTCTGTTCGAGCGGAGCAGTTCTAAAATGCGTGTCCATGCTGCGAAAACCCTCGAGCATAGAAAAGTAATGGGTTTTTCCAATGGCAATCATTAAACTTAAACCGACTGCCGAGGTCATGCTGTAGCGCCCACCAACCCAGTCCCAGAAGCCAAACATATTAGCGGTGTCAATCCCAAACGCTGCCACGGCTTTAGCATTGGTGCTAACTGCCACGAAGTGTCTCGAGACTGCGTTTTCATCACCAAGCGCCGTTAAACACCAAGCACGAGCCGAACGCGCATTGGTCATGGTTTCTTGGGTGGTAAAGGTTTTGGAGCAAATAATAAACAGGGTTTCTTCGGGGTCTAAATCGCGGGTATTTTCGGTAAAATCGGTGCTATCCACGTTAGAGACAAAACGAAAAGTCAGATTTCGGCTCGAGTAAAACCCAAGGGCTTTATACGCCATCACAGGACCTAAATCCGATCCTCCAATCCCGATATTGACAATGTTTTTAATCGGTTTACCGGTATGCCCAAGCCAAGTCCCTGCACGAATTTGTTCTGCAAAGGCTGCCATGCTGTCTAGCACTGCGTGGATTTCGGGAATCACATTTTCGCCATCTACCAGAACTTCGCTATCTCGAGCCGCCCGAAGTGCCGTATGCAGTACCGCTCGGTTCTCGGTGGTGTTGATTTTTTGCCCCACAAACATGGCTTCGCGTTTTTCTCCGAGTCTGGAGGTTTTGGCTAACTCGAGCAGTAAGCTCATGGTTTTGTCCGTGACTCGGTTTTTAGAGTAATCCAAGTACAACCCAGCCGCTTTGAGCGAAAGCCGAGTGCCACGGGAAGCATCCAAGTCAAATAATTCGCGCAAATGGGTGTCTTTAATTTCTGCGAAGTGTGTCTCGAGTGCCTGCCAAGCTGCTGACTGTGTGATTGACATAAAACTCCTTGTTTGATGAAAAAAGGTCAAAGGCTTTCTTAACCCTTTAACCTTTCTTGACCCTAACTATGCACCTAACGGGCTGGCTCGCTTTGACCGTTTAATCTTATCTTTGCTCGAGCGGAATCCAATGTGCGTCCGAAGGTCCTGTGTAATTCGCAGTTGGACGAAGAATACTGTTCTTATGGGTGTATTCGATGATACTAGCTGTCCACCCAGCAATTCTTGAAAGTGCAAAAATTGGCGTAAAGAATGACTTGGGTAAGCCAAGGTCGGAGTAAACCACACCACTGTAAAAATCCACGTTCGGGTAAATGCCACGGCTGCCAAGGCGTGCCACAACAATTTCTTCAACTTTCTCGAGTGTGCTGTACGCCACGCTTTTGCCGTGTTTATTGGCAACCACTTCAGCGTACTCTTTAAGGACCCGTGAACGCGGATCAAAAAACTTGTACACGGCGTGTCCTACACCCATAATTTTTTCTTTTTTCTCGAGCTTAGCGTTGATAAACGATTCTGCATTCTCTGGAGTGCCAATTAAAGCCAACATGTCCATAACAGCTTCGTTTGCACCGCCATGCAAAGGACCTTTGAGGCTACCAATGGCACTGGTGACACTCGAGTACATGTCCGATAAGGTGCTGGCAGTGGCTATACCCGTAAAGGTACTGGCGTTCATGCCGTGGTCAGCGTGAAGAATTAAGGCAATATCAAATAATCTGGCTTGCTCGAGACTAGGTTCTTGGTCATGCAGCATATACAAAAAATTAGCCGCATGGCTTAATTCTGATTTTGGGGCGATTGGTTCTAGCCCTTGTTGTAAACGAAACAGCGCCGCAATAATTGTGGCGGTTTGGGCGGTTAAATTTAGGGCTTTGTCGAGCTTGCCGCTTTCGCTGACATCATCGGCGTGGTCATCAAACATGGCTAAGCTCGAGATGGCAGTTCGCAGGGCGTGCATCGGATGCAGGTTCTTGGGGTATAAACGCATCAGGGCGGTTAAACCTTCAGGAATAACCCGACGGGCTTTTAAGGCTAAGTCAAAGTTCTCGAGTTCGGTTTGGCTGGGAAGACGGGCATTAAAAAGCAGAAAGGCTGTTTCTTCATAGGTGCTGTTTTCGGCGAGTTCTTGAATTGGAATACCCACATATTTGAGGATTCCTTTTTCTCCATCTATAAATGAGAGCTTAGATTCAGTAAAAACCACGCCTTTTAATCCGTCCATGACGGCTGGCTTAGTGCTAATCGAAACATCTTGTGGGGTGGGTTGACTCACTTTATAAGCTCCTTTGGTACATCTCTACAAGCATTTGACACATCTCTACAAGCATTTGGTACAGCTTTACCAGTATTTTACACCTCAAGCCATGCCGAATTACAGGTGTTTCTTAGGGAGTGAATAGAATACACATCTGAAAGTAAAAACATAAAACGCAAACGTTTGTTTTAGATTACTGGAATAGCAACCGTGGGTAAATGTGTTGGTTGGGTACGACAACCAACTACACAGGACGATCCAATTGTCTATTTTGAACCCAGTGCAATCTATTCAGAGCTAACCCGATACTCCAATTATGCGAGTGACGCAATTGTGCGTACACTTCCAACCTTTTGGCGTGAACTTTGTGCAAAACGATTGATTCATAGGATTCGCCCAAATCCTTGATGTCTGTGTAGACCTGACCACACTCGAGAAAACAGGAAACTTCCCTGATTTGCCAATAACCATGCTAAACAAAGTTAAAGACTTGCATATCGTTGCAATGTACGTCTGTTTGGCGGGTCATAAATATCCATTTAGCTATGCGATTTGGAAAGGCAAAGGGGAAGCCAGTTCGCTACCGTGTAATTCCAGTCGGTAACACTCAACGTAACCAAGCCGTAACCGCTTTGGACTACATTAAACCCATGAACGCCAAGGTGTTCAAAAAAGGAGCAAATTATGAATAAGCACTTCAAAATCGGACTCGCCGCACTCGCCCTCGTCGCCGCACCACTGGCTTTTAATACAGTCATGGCAGAACAAGCAAGTAGCACCACAACCCAACAAAGCCTGATGGATCGTGGTGGCTCGAAACAAGGCAAGCGCAATGGTGTAAAAGGCGCTCAGATCAGTCATATTGCCTTATTAGATGCAGCCGCCAAAGCCCTG
>JBEGTV010000179.1:0-5848 GCA_041179225.1 Deinococcota bacterium
TCCCCGAAGCCAAAGAAGCGCTCGAGGCTGCTGTTATGGCATTCTCGAGTTTCAAGAATACTTCTGGGTTTGAACGTAGCCTAATCATGCAAAAATGGGCGGCTTTAATTCGTGCCAATGCCGAAGAAATTGCCACTGCCATGACACTTGAAATGGGTAAGCCAATGCTCGAGTCACGGGGCGAGAGCATTTATAGTGCCACTGCCATCGAATGGTACGCCGCCGAAGCTGAACGAATTGCTGGCGAGATTATCCCAAGTCGTTTTGCCCAAAAACGCGCTTTTAGCCGTCCAGAACCTGTTGGCGTAGTGTATGCCGTGACTCCGTGGAATTTTCCAGCCGCCATGATTGCTCGTAAAGTTGCGCCTGCACTGGCGGCTGGTTGCGTGGTGGTGCTTAAACCCGCCGAGCAATCGCCCTTAACCGCATTATTGCTAGCGAAGCTCTGGCTTGAAGCTGGAGCGCCGAAAGATACTTTTCAAGTGTTACCGTGCGCTGACCCGATAGAGGTTTCTCGAGTCTTCATGTCGGATGCTCGAGTTCGTAAAATTACCTTTACGGGCAGTACCGAAGTCGGAAAGTTACTGTACGCCCAAGCTGCCCCAACTCTAAAACGCCTTTCGCTCGAGTTGGGTGGTCATGCACCGTTTATTGTTTTTGATGATGCCGATGTCGTGGCGGCTGCGCTAACAGTATCGAACTCCAAGTTCCGTAACGCTGGGCAGCAATGCGTGGCAAGTAACCGCGTTTATGTCCATGAAAACCTCTCTTCAAGTTTTGAAGAAGCCTTTGCCGTGCAAGCCAAGGGTTTTAAGCTCGGCAATCCTCTTGATGCGGACACAACCATTGGTCCATTGGTGGATAAAGCCACGCTCGAGAAAGTCCAAGCTCATGTGCAAGATGCTGTTGCCAAAGGCGCAAAAGTCGTGACTGGCGGACATGCCACAGGCGGGCTTTTCTTTGAACCCACCATTTTGTCGGGTGTAACCAACACTATGCGAATCCTGACCGAAGAAACTTTTGGTCCTGTTGCACCACTGGTGAATTTCTCGAGCGAAACCGATGCGGTCACTTGGGCAAACAACACCGAGTATGGCTTAGCGGCGTATATTTGGACTCGGGATATTGGCAGGGCGTACCGTGTAGCCGAAGCCCTCGAGTACGGCATTGTTGGAGTCAACGATGGTGTGCCTAGCGCAATGGCACCTCAAGCGCCATTTGGTGGGATGAAAAATTCTGGGGTTGGGCGCGAAGGTGGGCGTTGGGGTCTCGAGGCGTTTTTAGAACTCAAATACATCAGCATTACCCTGCCGTAATTCTCGAGTAGGTGCTTCTCAAGTTGGGTTTAGTGCTGTATATTGACCGAGTTCAAAATTTTAGGAGGAATATATGAAATTAAAGACATTGGTGATGTTTGGCGGTCTTGGCTTAGCTCTTGGTACTTTAGCACTCTCAAATGTTGGCGCTCAAAGCAGTACCTTACGGGTGTTTGCTGGTTCAACTTTCCGTCCTGATTTGCTACAACCAATTTTTGACCGCTTTGAGAAGAAGACCGGTACGAAAGTGGTTCTCGAGCTTGGCGGTGCAACCTCAGAGTTACAAGGTGCATACTTGTCCACGGTGCTTGGCGCGAAAGACCCAAGTTTGGATGTGATGCTCATAGATGTGATTCGTCCAGCCCAATTCCAAGCTCAAGGTTGGCTTGAGCCGCTTGATAAATACTTTGGTGGCGATAAAGACCGTCAAGAATTTATTGATGGCTACGTTCCAGGTCCGATTAAAGCCACTTCGTTTAATTCAGAACTCTGGGCGTTACCCGCCACTACCGATGTGCAGTTCTTGTATTACCGCAAGGATTTGCTCGAGAAGCATAAAGCTAACGTTCCTAAAACTTGGGAAGAACTCACCGCGACAGCCCAAAAGATTTTAGCTGCCGAAGGCAACAACAACCTCCAAGGCTTGAATTTCCAAGGCGCTCCAATTGAAGGCGCAGTTTGTATGTTCTTGCAACCTTTCTGGGCGGCTGGCGGCGAAGTGCTGCAAGGCGGTAAGGTCAATATCAATAATGACTTTGGTAAGAAAGCCTTGAACTTGTGGGTGGATTCAATTAACAAATCCAAAATTTCCCCTGCACTTATGGCAGAAGTTCGTACCGATGATAGCCGTCGGATGATGCAGCAAGGCAATGTCTTGTTTGGTTTGAACTGGGCCTATGCTTGGGCGCATTTCCAAGGCAATGGCGGACCAACTTCCGGACCAACCAGTGTTAAAGGCAACATCGGCGTGGCAAAATTACCATCCTTTGCTGGTTCAAAAGTCGGTAGCAGCACCTGCCAAGGCGGAGCTTCTTGGGGCATCTCGAGCTTTAGCAAGAACAAACAAAAAGCCTTTGAATTACTGCGGTACATGTCCGACACCAAAGCCCAAGAAGAATTTAGCATCAAGGGCGGTTTCTTACCTGTTCGTAAAGCCTTGTACAACAACAACAGTGTCCTCAAAGCCAATCCACATTACGACGACCTCTACCCTGTCATCTTAAAAGCCCGTCCTCGTCCTGTTACTGCCAATTACCCGAAGGTTTCTGAAATCATCCGCACCAATGTCAACGCTGTGGTGGCTGGTTCAAAGACCGTGGATAAGGCACTCACTGACATGCAATCCGCCCTCGAGCCTTTGATTAAGTAGGTTGGTGTGGCATCACCTTCGCCGCTCATGCCCCGAGTTAATCGGGGCTTTTCTGGTTTCTGGCAGCGTTTAATGACTGGGCAACTCGCCGAACGCGAATTTGGTTGGTTGTTACTCGCTCCAGCTTTTATTTTACTGATCGGGATTTTTTTGTATCCAATGATTAACGTCTTACTGCTGACCTTTCGGGTTCAAGAAATTGCTGATCCAAGTAAAGTCAGTTCTAGTTTCGAGAATTACTCGAGGCTTTTTAGCGACCAGACCTTTATAGACGCATTTTGGCGAACCCTTTGGTTTGGTATTTTAACCGTGGTTGGTTCATTTTTAATTGGTTTACCGCTTGCGCTCTTAGCCAATGTCAAAACCGGGTGGCGTTGGGTTGTCCGAATTGCCCTGCTCTTGCCGTGGGCTATGCCTCAGGTGATCGCTGGAACGATGTTTGCTTGGATGTTCAATACACAATTTGGGCTTTTCAACGACATACTTTTGCGCCTAAACTTGATCGAACAACCAATTCGTTGGTTATTACAACCAGATACCCAAGTGATTGCTTTTGTGGTCACGACCATTTGGAAAACTTCGAGTTTTGTGGCATTGATTCTGCTTGGTGGCTTACAAAGTATCCCAATAGAACTCGAGGAAGCCGCCACTGTAGACGGCGCGAGTAATTGGCAAATATTTTGGAGCATTACCTTACCGCTTCTGCGCCCTGCCATTGCAGTGGCATTGATTTTCCGCACCCTATCGGCACTGCAAGTCTTTGATATTCCGTATGCCTTTAAGCAAGCAGGAGCGCTTAATCTCGAGACTCTGGGGATGTACATTCAAAAAACCACAGTCGAATTCACCGATTTTGGTTACGGCGCAACAGTTTCACTTGGGCTTTTTGTGCTGGCATTAGTAATTACCGCAATTTACGTGCGTTTTGTCAGGACGGACGCATGAAAAATCCAATTCTCAATCGTGCTTTTGTAATTTTTGCACTGGTGCTGTTGGTGGTCAACGGAGTCTACCCAATGGTCTGGGTGGTACTGACCAGTTTTAAGAATGACATTGAACTCCAAACTAGCCCAATTTCCTACTTACCGCAAAGCTGGGCATTCACCAATTATGAACAAGTTTTTGTGCAACAACCGTTCCTCAAATTCTTTTTTAATTCAATTCTCGTCTCGAGCATCAGCACCTTGGTTTGCGTCAGTATCGCGGCGCTGGCAGGCTACGCAATAGCCCGAGTCAATTTGCCACAACGCGGCATTATTCAAACCCTGATTGTGGCAGCCAGTATTTTCCCTGTGGTTAGCTTAATCGTGCCGCTCTACCAAATGATGCGTTCCTTTGGCTGGTTAGGCACGTACTTAAGTTTAATCGTGCCATACGCGGCATTTAGCCTACCCATTAGTATCCTGACGCTAACCGCATTTTTTCAAGGTATTCCCAAAGACCTCGAAGATGCCGCAATGGTAGATGGTTGCTCGAGATTCGGGGCATTATGGCGAATCATTGTGCCACTTGCCGCCCCCGGTGTTGCTACCGCCAGTATTTTAGCGTTTGTGAATTCTTGGAACGAATTTTTATTGGCTGTGACCTTTGCCAGTAACCAAGCCACCCGCACCGTACCGCCCGCCGTAGCCCTCTACCAAGGCGAATTTAGTTTCCCGTGGGGAATTATTAGTGCAGCCATTACAATTGCAATCATTCCAATCATCACGATTATTTTGGTGTTTCAGCAAAAAATTATTTCTGGTTTAACGGCTGGAAGCGTCAAGGGCTAAGTTGTGAATCTCGAGACCCGACTTCAAAACCCAGACATAGACGACTTTGAGCGCGAACTGCTCGAGACGGTGCGCGATTATGGTTGGCAAGTGACGATGATTCCCGAGGATGACGAAGGCAGTGCTTTTGCATTCTCGGTGGGGTTTGAGGCAACTTTAGGGCATCCGGAAATTATTCTTTTTGGGCTGCGGCTCGAGACGATGCACAGTTTAATCAATTTTGTTGGCGACAAAATAAAGTCTGGCTCGAGCTTTGAGCATGGGCAAGTGGCAACAGACATTCTCGAAGGTTACGAAGTGATGTTTGCGACTGTCCCAAAACACCACTACCCAGAATTTTTAGGGGCTGCCCAGTGGTTCTATGAAACAGAAGATTTTACAGTACTGCAAATGATTTACCCCGACAGACTGCATCGGTTTCCTTGGGATGAAAAAGCCAGTCCGAAATTCTTGGAGCAGCAACCGATACTTGGAGTAAGATAATTCTTATGAGGTGAGCCATGATTGCTGAACGACCCGAACCGATAGAAGCCACAAACCCAGACTGGCAGCAGCTTTTACTCGAGAAAGACCTCGAGATTCTGCGTTTGCAAAGCCGTAATCAGTTTTTAACCCAATTGCAGCAACTCGAGAAAATACGCCTTAAACACCCAAAAGGTAGATTTACTGAACTCATTGGAATTGGTACTGGCGTGTATGGCAAAACGGTAGCTGAAATTGACACTAATTTACGAAAAGAACGTGATTCGTGGGAATAATAGATCCATTTTTAGCAAAACAGCTTTACTTAGACACCAGTATTTCCATTTACAGCATCGAACAGTACCCAGATTTTCAAGAGCTTAACGAGGCTGTTTCAATGCTAAATAATTCGAGCTAAAACTGTTAACAAACTCGAATTTTTACAATCATTTAGGCAATGAATTTGAAATCAAATAAAACTTTAAAACAGGAGTTTAAGTGAAATATTTTTATCTCGGCGACCAAACGGTAAATTACATCAATGAAGTAGTTAGCTACTCTCCCGGGGAGTTCGACTCTGTTACACCTTTTTCCAGCAATGGCATAGCAATAACTCAAAAAATAACTGAAAGTGAAATACAAATACCACCAGAAGTAACTGAAAGTGAAATACAAATACCACCAGAAGTAATTGAAAGTGAAATACAAATACCACTAGAAGTATATGAAGGGCTATCCCGCCAAATCCAAGATAAGCCAAAGATACTTAATACAAAGATGGAACTAGATGAACTCTCGAGAACCATTCTGATGAAGGCGAATAGTCTTGTGACAAATGCTTTTCGTACCGCTAAACTCCTTAGTGTAGAGAACCTCCATTCACTTTCGCCTGAATTAATCAATCAAATAAAAGAGAATTCAATCAGACT
>JBEGTV010000180.1:0-5841 GCA_041179225.1 Deinococcota bacterium
CCAGTTCACCCCAAAGTAAATCAGCTATTTTTTCACGCGGTGTTTTTCCTTCAAAAGCCACAAAAGCCAGCAATGCCAAGCCCTTACGGGTCAGTTTTAGTGGTTGCCCAGCCAAACAGACTCGAGGTACGCCAAAAAAATGCAATTCGAGTTGTTCTGAACTCATAGAAATAATTTAACATGAATTTGGTAACGCACAGGTGACACACTGGTCTTGTACAGGTAACGCACAGGTAACAGTGCATTTTATAGAATTCTGGGGACAGCTTAAGTTTTGAGGAGGAATTCATGAAAAAATCGATTTGGTGGTCAAGTATTCTGGTTCTAGGTGCAATCATCAGCGCGTGTACGCCACCTACGCCAATTGGGGTTGGACCAACAGGTGGAACAATCACCACACCAAACAACACCGCCAGCCTGACCATTCCAGCAGGGACATTTTCTGCGCCAGTACAAATCAAACTCGAGTCAATTGTTACCCCACCTGTACCACTCGAGTACACAGCTTTGAATGGCGGGGGTTTTCAAATCACTGCCCCAAGCGAGTTTAATGCGACCCAGGATGTGACTTTAGAAATCGAAGATAGCGCTCTAACCACGGCGAATGGAAAGCGAATTACCACTCAAGCCTTACCAGAAGGTGCGTTTGTGGTTGCCTTGGCACAACGCCCAAACAGTACCGAGTATCGGATGCTCGAGATGAAACGCACTGGTGCAAAATGGCGCGTCGAAATTTTTAAGGACTATATTTGTTTATCCTGTAAAATTCTGGCGACTTTTTTCACACCAACTCGAGTAGAAATCAACTTATCCAATGTCCCAGAAGGCTCGAGTGTTCAAGCATCGCTGACCTTGTTTAATACTTATGGCAGCCCATTGGCGTTTAATTATGCGGTGCAACTCTGGAGTTCCGACGACCCAAGTATTGCCACTGTGGATGCAAATGGTTTGGTCAAAGGTGTAAAAGTGGGACAAACCAAAATTCGTGCCAAAACGGGTTCGCTTGGCAATCCATTTTTAACCGATAAATTGGTGGAAGTCACGGCGAAACCCGTGGTATTTACCGCTAATTATTTGGCTGGAACAATCAAAGGATACTCGAGAGGACAACTGGCAAACAGTGGCAGTCCAAGCCCACTGATAACCCTGACTCTACCGAATGGCACAACCCCAAACGACCTAGAATTTGACTCGAGTCAGAATTTATGGGTTTCGGATAATACGGGTAACAGAATTTTGCGTTTTACCCCAGCCCAATATGCCAGTTCGGGTTCGCCAGTTCCATCGGTTGTTATCAATAGTAACGGTAACAACAGTATTTTTCAACCCGTTGGTTTGGCATTTGACTCGAGCGGAAATTTATGGGTGGCGAACAACGCCAGCTTGGTGCGCTTTGCTGCCTCGAGCCTTGGGGCTTCTGGCACACCAAACCCAGACCGTACCATCACAGGTGCAGCTGTTAATTTCCCTGGTGGAATTGCGCTTGACTCGAGCCAGAATCTTTGGGCAGCCATGTTTGGTACAAATAAAGTCCAGCGTTGGACTCCGAGCGAACAAAGTAACAGTTCTGCGCCTAGTTACACCATGAGTCCACCGCAACAACCGGCTGGTCTGACCTTTGACGCAAGCGGAAATTTATATGTCGGACAAATTGGCAACACCACCACTTCGGGTGTGGCTGTTTATTTAGCAGCCCAACTAAGTACAGCCGACCCAAGCCCAACCCGTACCCTCGGACTAGGCGCAACCAACCAAGTCTACGCCGTTGCCTTTGACCCCAACATTGGTGGAATCTGGGCGAATAATCAAGCCAATGGTTCACTGATTGGTTTTAGTGCCGCCCAACTCGGCACGAGCGCCACTGCCCCAGCCGTGACCACAAGCAATGCAACCCAAGCAGGTGGTGGTTACGGTGGTGTCGCTACCTCGAGTAACAGCAATCCAGCCGTTAATATCCCCCCAAGCATCAACAGCTTTACAGCTACACCAAACAGTCTTGGTGTAGGCGGCGGTAACGTCACCTTCAATTGGAATGTAGTTGGGGCAACCAGCCTGAGCATCAATCAAGGGGTTGGTGTGGTGACTGGCTCGAGTACCAGCCGCAATGTCAGCACCACGACCACATTTACACTGACCGCCACCAATGCCAATGGTAGTGTTGACTCGAGTCCAGTGACGGTAACGGTCAATGTCCTTGGGCGTAAGCTCTGGCACGCTTCGCTGCGCGAAAACATTATTCGTGGGTACAGCGAAGCCAAATGGGGCGGAGCAAACCCAAATGTTGCTCCAGACACCACCTTAAATTTGAGTGCTTGTGGAAATGTCTTGCCCAACGACCTGATTCAAGATAATGCTGGAAACCTTATTTTTTCCGCCCCTGGTGTAAAAAAAGTTATTCGTATCGCCTCGGCAGTGGTCTCACAAAATGGTGTGGTCAATGTTACTGCAGGTCAATGTGAAGAGGTTTTCTCAGGGATTGCCGAATTTATTGGATTAGCCCTTGATACCGACGGACGCAGCTTCTTTGTTGGCACACAAAATGGGGTGCGCTTCCTAAAATACAATGCAGGAACAAATACCTATGCCAATCAGAATTTACCTGTCCTGAACTTAAATGTGGCTGTGTCTGGACTGCACTTGGCTGCCAATCGTTTGTACGCTGTCGAGTACGTGAATTTTAATGGCAGTACAGACGGAAAAGTACGGGTTTATGACCTTGATGCCAACCGAAATACCGATGCAACCCTGCGCCTGACCTTTCAACCCAATGGCAATAATTTTAGGCTACCAGAAGGTATTAGCATTGCATCTGGGCGTTTATGGGTCGCTAATAACAGTGGCGATAACCTCATGGGCTTCAAACTGACTGAAATTAACGAAACACCAGTCAACGCCCAAGTTCAACAACTGAGTTTCATTTCCAAAAACAATGACAACGGCACTTCGTTTATGCACTGCCCCGGTGGACTCGCCACTGCCCCAAACGGTGAGTTATGGGTCAATGTTCAAGGTGGCAGTGCCGCCAATGCCAATTGTGGAAGTTTTGGTGCAACCCTTGGTAACATTTATAAGTATGCAGTTGCTGACCTCGCTGATGCCAGCAGCCCCACAGCCGCACCCGCCTTACAATTCTTGGGGATTGTCAGTGTTCCGGGTTATGGCGGATTGTTCTTCGGGAAATAAAAACCTAACCCCTCGAGAATTCGCGTTCTCGAGGGGTTTCTTGACCTAAAGCCCTAAATCATCACTGGCTCTTCGTACACGCCGTACACGCTACGCAGCACATCCATTTGCTCGCCGAGCGTAGCATAGGCGTGGGCGCACTCGAGAAAAGCGGGCATGGTGTTAAGCCCTTGTACTGCCGCTATTCGTAGTTGCTCGAGCGCTGCTTTATGCCGAATTGGGTCGCGTTCACGCCGTACCTGCTCGAGACGCTTAGCTTGAATGATTTCCACATTTTTATCCACCAATTGAATCGGCACACTGGTACGCTCGTTATCGGTAAAATCATTCACCCCGACAATAATGCGTTTTTTAGAATCTAATTCGCGTTGAAATTGGTAACTGGCATCGCCAATTTCGGTGGCAAAAAAACCAGCCTCGAGCGCCCTCACCACACCGCCAAGGTTGCGGATACGCTCGATGTACTTCATGGCTCGAGTTTCCACATCGCTGGTTAAATGCTCGACAAAGTAACTTCCAGCTAACGGGTCTACGACATTTGCCACACCTGTTTCATAGGCAATAATTTGTTGAGTTCGCAGTGCAATCGTGGCGGCTTCTTCGGTGGGTAATGCCAGTGCCTCATCAAAAGAATCGGTGTGCAAACTCTGTGTGCCACCCAAGACCGCCGCCAGTGCTTGAATCGCCACTCGAGCAATATTATTGTGTGGTTGCTGCGCCGTTAAGCTGACCCCTGCCGTTTGCGCGTGGGTTCGCAGCATCCAAGATTTTGGGTTTCTTGCCCCGTATCGTTCACGCATTTGGCTTGCCCAGATGCGCCGTGCGGCTCTGAACTTAGCAATTTCTTCAAAAAAATCGTTGTGGACATCCCAGAAAAAAGATATTCTTGGCGCAAACTGGTCAATATCCAAACCGCGTTTTAATGCTTCCTCAACATAATGAAAACCATCCGCCAAGGTAAACGCCAGTTCCTGCACACCGGTACTACCAGCCTCGCGGATGTGATACCCCGAAACACTAATAAAATTCCATTTCGGGGTGTGAATCGGCGACCATTCAAAGGTATCAATCACCAGTTTGACACTTGGTTCGGGCGGAAAAATAAATTCTTTTTGGGCAATAAATTCTTTTAATATATCGTTCTGAATTGTGCCACCCAAGTTCTCGAGCCTAAAACCCTGTTTCTGGGCATTTGCCAAGTACATCGCCCAAATTGCACTGGCTGGCGAGTTAATCGTCATGCTGGTCGTGACTTTTTCTAAATCAATGCCCTTAAAAAGCACTTCCATATCAGCAAGGCTCGAGACTGCCACACCACACTTACCGACCTCACCGACACTAAACGGATGGTCAGCGTCATAACCCATGAGTGTAGGCAAATCAAAGGCGGTACTTAAGCCCGTCTGCCCAGCATTCAGAAGCTGATGAAACCGTTCATTGGTCTGTTCGGCACTGCCAAACCCCGCGAACATCCGCATTGTCCAGAGTTTAGCGCGGTACATACTGGCTTGCGTCCCACGGGTAAACGGGTACTCACCGGGCATCTCGAGTTCAGGAGGGGCATCCTCGAGCGTGTAAACTGGTTCGGGGTTAATACCGCTCATGGTGCTAAATAAAAATTGGCGCTCTGGGAATTTTCCAATGGCTTTTTTATAATGACTCGAGAGCCAATCGTTCTTTTTGGTTGTGGTTTTCATGGGATTAGAATAGCAGATGACAGAGATTCGTGATTTATACTATGCAATCGGTCATTTGCAATAGATTCTGTACTCTGTTCGACCTTTGTAACTCGAGTTATCCTTGGTTGTATTCATAATGGTTCGGTCTGCACAGACTTTCCCATTTTTTCTTATGATAATTCGGGCTTTGCCAACGCCATTAACAAGAAAATAAACGGGATTAGCAGAAAAAATATGAGTTGTTTTGCTCGGCTTTTTCGCAAAAACCGTAAAACTTCCTCCCCCTGAACTTGCCCCGCACTTATTGTAGCGGAAAGCACAACCTCTATAAAGAACACGTAAATCGTTGGTATTTTCTACAAAACCCTCAACACTTATTTCTACGGCGGGCGCACACGCTGCTAAAAGTCCACTCATGCACAGCGTAAAGCCAATCCACTTAGATGCCTTTTTTAGAAATTTGGCAATATTTTGCATTATCAGTCTCGAGTTGAAATATTACATTGGCAGCTTGTCTGGAAGTTGCTTTGCGCCGTGTTGCACAATCAAAATGTGTACTTCCTTATCCATTATTCTGTAAACAATCGGTAAGGTGCGAGAATCACTTCACGAATATCGGGGCGTTCATACTCTGGGACTTTACGTCATGACAAAGGGAAATCCTCAAGACGTTTTACTGCTTTCATGATTCGGTGAATGAGCAGTAAAGCGTATGCTTCTGAGTTTCGTCTTGCAAAATTAAAAATGCCATCTAAGTCTGCATCGGCTCGAGAAGTCCAGTAAATTTGGGTCATCGGGCAAAACGAGCCGCGACTACTTCGTGCGGAATCAAATCCCGATTCTGGGATTGGCTCAGTCCTTCCTCGAGTTTTGCCATAAAGACCAAATGCTCGATGATGTCGTCTAAACTTGCATCGTCCGGCAGAGTCTTAAGTGATTCAAGCACTGTGTCTCGAGTAGAAACTTGGGTCATTCAAAA
>JBEGTV010000181.1:0-5839 GCA_041179225.1 Deinococcota bacterium
TATACCGTGGTGATGCAGGTATTGCCATTCAAGCTCGGGCGTTAATGGATGCTTATGAAGCATTGGGTTGCACCGCAACTTGGACATGTGCGCCGTATCAGTTGCCGAATCGTCCAGCTTTAGGCGAACAGATTGCTTGGGCAGAATCCAATGCAATTGTCTTTGCTAATAGTGTGCTGGGCGCAAGAACCAATCGTTACGGCGATTTCTTGGACATTTGTGCTGCCATTACAGGAAGAGTCCCCAATGTGGGTTTACACCAAACTACTCATCGCCGAGGACAAATTGTGTTTTCACTCGAGCAAGTCAGTCAAGCATGGCTGGAGGATGGTGTCTTATGCACTTTACTTGGTTTTATTGTTGGTCAGACTTCTGGCTCGAGTATTCCAGTGTTGCTCGGATTGCCAAAAAGTACCACTGAAGATGACTTAAAAGCCCTTGGTGCAACGGCTGCCTCGAGTGGAAGAGTGGCAATGTTTCATGCTGTGGGCATCACACCCGAAGCCCCAAGTCTGGCGGCAGCCTTGCAAGACCAAGCCCCTGAAAAAACTATTTTGATCACCAATGCCAATTTACAAGCAGCCCAAAATCACTTGAATACCTTAGCGGTTGGGGCAGAACTGACAGCCATTAGTTTAGGCACACCACATTTTTCCTTGGCCGAATTTGCTCGTTTAGTTCCTCTCCTGACGGGTTTACAATGTCATCCAAAGCTCGAGTTTTTAGTCAGCACCAACCGCAGCACCTTAAAACAACTCGAGGAAAACGGCTGGTTGTTAGAATTAAATCGTTTTGGGGCGCAAATCGTTGTGGATACTTGTACCTATATCACCCCAATTTTGCGTCAGAAAAGCGGAGCAGTCATGACCAATTCAGGCAAATGGGCGCATTATGCCCCTGCTAACCTTGGGGTCATGGTTGCCTTTGGATCACTGCGCGATTGTGTTCATTCAGCCGTACAGGGAAGTGTATGGCGCGAATAAACGCCAAAAGCCTTGTGGCTGGAACTGCCCAAGGCACAGTCTTAAAACTCGAGCCTCTGAGTTTCTGGGGTGGTTTTGACAGCCAGACAGGGTGTGTCACCGAACCCTCGCATCCTCAGTACAGCATCTGCCTTAGTCAAAAAATTGTGGTCATGGAATCTGGACGCGGCTCGAGTTCTAGTTCAAGTGTTCTTGCCGAAGCGATTCGTTTAGGCACAGCCCCAGCCGCGTTCTTACTGCTCGAAGTAGACACCATACTGGCAACAGGTGCATTGGTTGCTGCCGAATTGTACCAAATTGAATGCCCAATTCTGGTTTTAACCCAACAAGAATGGTCAAGCCTCGAGACTGGAATGCAAGCTCGCGTTGAGTCTGACACAATCTTTGTTGAAGATACTTAAGGTTTAGAGTGCTGGAGGTACTGCCGTAAAAATGGCTACCATTAGTAAAGTCATCACACTCGTTAAAGCCGCCACGGTTAATCTTGGCAACCAGACCACCTGAACTGCCTCGAGTTTTTCCATGCTCGAGACATTGCGACCTAAGAGCGCTCCAACATAACTAAAGCCGCACCAAGACAAGCCGCCAGCTAGAACATGACCAAGAATAGTATCTAAATTGACCCTTGGGTAAATTAAAATTTGTGACATTCCAAGCATCAAAAAGGTGAGTGCCAGACCACCGCTCGAGAGTGCATATATCCAAGTCCAAATGGCATTTTTGCGCCAGTAAGCAATCAGGTCTATCGCCATCAGCACCATAAGTGCTAACAAGTGCGAGCGCAAACTCATGCCCAAATCAAAACCACCAATTAGGCTTAAAGCAATGGCACGTTGCACAATCAGAAATAGACCAACCAAAGTGGCAACGCCGACGCGCTTAGTGGCATTCTGCACAAATGCACCAATGAAACCTGTCACACCAAGCAAAGCTGCCACATAAAGCCATTCTGGGCGTTCCCAGAAAATCGAAATTTTAGAAACCCGATTCTCAAAACGCTCTTTAGTAATGTTATCCCATTCGGTTGTACCAAATTGCAACATGAACATCAGGGCTGTACCACACAGCCAAATGGTCAGCCATTCGTTTAAGCCAATCCCACGCAAACCTTGCCAGATGGTCGTTTTGGTATGTGATAAGGCAAGCGTGATGCCGCAAAGCATCAAGCCAATAAAGCCAAGTAATAACGTAATGTGCGGTAAACTCCAAGCCGTGATATCCAAACCATAAATTCTATGCCAGAGCAAATCCGAAGGGGCGCTAAAAAGCAAAAATAAACTAACACAAGCCAAGAGTGCCACCAACGGCTCGGCTCTGGCTCGAGAACGCAAACCACCCTGTCCGCGCAGCACCAAGTACACCATGCCAGCGCTGGCAAGCAAACTGCAAATTGCAAAACTCGAGTACATCAGGATATGTGGCATCCACAAAAAATCGTTACCCACACCAAAACGCCGATGCCAAGATTCATCCCAAGCCGTAGCAAAAGTCATCAGTGTGGCACTGGTCAGCACCGCAATTGCCCCAAGTTGGCGCAGCACAGGGTTGGGTTTAACCACAACTGCATTTTGAATCGGTGAAAACAATAACCAGTATAAAAAGCCAGCAAAGCCAACAATCAAACCAATCAGTACCGCTACACCCAAAACAAACACTGGACCCGGGGTTGCCGTACCGCCCCAATGCACCATACCAACCAAAACAACAATTAAACCGAGAGGGACACCAATTTGCTGCGCTCGAGACCATACCATACCCATAGTCTAGCCGTATTTTTGACCGAGTGCAATTCGTTTTGGCTTAGCTCAAAGTTACTTGAACTTCTGGCGTTACTTCTCAAACGCAATTCTTTACTTACAAATGCAAATTAGCGATGCGTTGACTCAGAGCAATCAGGGCATTCCAGTCATCAGGTTGGTTGGGGTCGTCTAAAGCGGCTTTGTTGCGTTTTTCTGCGCCACATTTTTGGCAACAATGCACAATCACCCAGCCTTTTTTGCTTTGCTGCTCCACACTTTTTGGCTCAAGCAGACCACCACACAGACTAGCACGATCTCCGGGGAATTCATCCACATGGAGGCTATGTAAACATTGCGGGCAATGGTTTCGTACACTGCCATTCTCGAGCGGCTGCACCAGACAACCACAATGCACACAAGTAAATGCGTTATTTGTTCCCTGAACCTTGAAACGCCTAGCCATAAAAATAAAAAATGCGCCCTTCTAGGCACTGATAGGAATAATAGTAGCATGGTATTCATCACTTGTCAAATTTATGCACTCGAGAAGCAATAAAATACTGCGGAGTTGTTAGAAATGAAGTGGATTAAGTTTCTCAAACAGAGTTTATAGCTGCTAGCTGCCTTTGGTTTATGTTCGTAAAATCCGAGTTGCTCGAGCTTCACGCCTGAGTTGCAAGCCAACACAAATTGCTCCGCACAACACAACAAACCACAAGTACAGTTGCGGTACACCCAGCACAAGGCAAATCCCAAGCAATAACAATTGGGTGCTGAGTTCAAGGTTAGCTAACACAAAGAGACTATCGGCTTCGTAATACTCGAGCCGAGCGGCGGCTCGAGCGTTGGCATTGGGATACTGTTGGTAAAGCTGCTCAAAACGTTGTTCGCAAAAAACTCGAATTAGGTTGTCTTGCGGCTTAAAAATAGTAGCATAGAAATTTTCAAGAAGCCGCAGTACCACTTGGTTTTCTTTACTGGTGTCTGGTGCTGGGCGAAAGTATTCTTTACGTTCAAACCTGTAGAGGTATTCCCAGTTAAAATCTAAACTGAGCAGTAGCGTAAAAATAGTAAAGGCAATCAGTGCCAAAAACCACGCCCCTGAGTATGCCCCGAGTCCAGCGAACAAGGCAATGTTGACAATAAAATCCCCTTCGGTATCGGCGTAACGCCCTATTTCCGAGACCATCCCAGAAGCTCTTGCCAGTTGCCCATCGGCGTTGTCCAGAACTGTTTTTATTTGAATCAATAGCGCAGCCCAAATAAATTCGCCTCGAGCAATTAAAAACCCTGCAATAACCCCAAGAACGGTGTGAAAAATTACTAGATTGGTTGGTGCGACGTTCAGTGGCAGTAATAGCAGCACCACTAAATGTGCCAATTTACGAAACCCGTACTCAGAAATATACTCGACTCGAGGACGGGCTTTTAAGGATTTCTCAAAAGTGCTTTTTCGCATTTACAAAGTCTACTCCTGAACAAACCATGACATTCTAAGCCGTCATTACTTTCTCAAAGACAATGAACTCGAATTTGTACTCGGTTTTGTTTCGTTTCCAACAGTTAAAAAATCGTTTCGTTGTCCTGCATGGCTTTTTTGTGGCTTCTCGAGACTGGTGCTTTCAAGGTACAATGAAGTTTCTATGGATGCTCGGGAGCAAATTCGTCAACGTCTGGACATCCGCGAGGTGATTGCGGAGTATGTGGCGTTGAAACCTGCTGGGGCAAACAAATGGAAGGGCTTATCGCCATTTAGTAAGGAAAAAACCCCAAGTTTTAATGTGGATGTGGTTAAGCAACTCTGGTTTTGTTTTAGTACAAAACAAGGTGGTACGGTTTTTGATTTTGTAATGAAAGTCGAAAACATTAGTTTTCGTGAAGCCCTCGAGAAACTGGCTGCCAAAGCTGGTGTGACTTTAGAGGCACGAAATCCATCAGAAGCCAGTAAAAAACGCGATTTATTTGAAGTCAACGCACTAGCGGCTCAATTTTTTCAGAGCCAACTCGAGAATTCCGAAGCCTTTCTTTACCTCGAGAAGCGTGGTGTGAGTGGGGACAGCATTAAAACCTTTGGACTGGGTTTTGCACCCAATGCCTACGATGGTTTGCTGAAATTTGCTAAAGCCCGAGGGGTTTCTGAACGCGAATTGCTCGAGGCGGGATTACTGTCCGAGAACGAAAAAGGCAGTATTTATGATCGTTTTAGAAACCGTCTGATGTTTCCGATTTCAGATTACCTTGGGAGAACCATTGCCTTTGGTGGACGGGTGCTGGATGACAGTAAACCCAAGTACCTGAACAGCCCCGAAACCGAGGTTTTCAAAAAAAGCGAAACACTCTACGGGCTTAACTTGGCGCGTAAATACATCCAAGAGACAGGCGAAGCCATTGTGGTTGAAGGCTACATGGATGTGCTGATGATGCACCAATACGGTTTATCTGGGGCTGTCGCAAGCCTAGGCACTGCCCTAACCCAAGACCACGCGCATTTACTGGCGCGGCAAGGGGCGAGACGATTGGCGATGATGTTCGATAACGACCCAGCCGGTCAACGTGCTACTTTATCAGGGCTAGACCAAGAAATCGGTAAGCTCTTTTTGGTTAGGGCGGTACTTGCGCCAAGTGGCAAAGACGCAGCCGATATTCTCTTGGCTGGCGGTAAAACCGACCTCGAGAATGCCCTGAACGGCGGGATTTCCGAAGTTGAATTCAGGCTAAACGCAGCCATCGAAAAGTACAGCCCAAACACCTTGGACGGCAAACGTAACATTTTGCAAATGCTGCTGCCGCGCCTTCGCCCACAACATGTTTTTGACCCTGTGGCACTCGAGTTACAACGCCTTGTGATAGACCGTCTCATGCTCGACCAGAAAATGCTCGAGACGTACTTGAATCAAAACCGCCCAAAGCAACTTTCGCCACGTTTGGATGATGTGCAAATGCGGGGTATGGCAAGGGGCAACTCAGGGGATGAGTTAAAACTGGCAAAATTTTTAATTCAAAACCCAGCTTTAATTGCCAAATTAGACGGCGAAGCTGCCTTTGAAAGCCCACTGGTTGCCGAGGTGATTAGTGTTGCCCGAACTGCCACCAGTACAGAACAAATACTAGAACATT
>JBEGTV010000182.1:0-5802 GCA_041179225.1 Deinococcota bacterium
TAACAGGTAAGATAGCGCATGTCTTATAAAAACCTGTTTAGTCTCGAGGGAAAAACCGCCATTGTGGTTGGTGCAGCCAGTGGAATCGGGCAAGCCGCCGCCAAAGGCTTAGCCGATTTTGGCGCAAAAGTGATTGTGGCAGACATGAATCTCGAGGGTGCAGAACAAACTGCCCAAATGATTCGGGAAGCTGGTGGGGTTGCCGAAGTGCGTATCGCAAATCTATCCGATGCCGCTAGTGTCACTGCCCTTTTTACGGGTTTAGAAAAAGTAGATGTGATGGTTTGCACTCCAGCCATCAATGTCCGCAAACGCTTACTGGACTACACCGATGAAGAATTTGATAAAGTCGTGAACCTCAACCTCAAAGGCAATTTTAGACTGCTGCGCGAAGCCGGACGCTTCATGAAAAATCAGGGTTCAGGCGGTAGTATTATTGTCTTCTCGAGCATCCGCAGTTTAGTGGTCGAACCCGGACAAGGCATTTACGCCGCCACCAAAGCGGGTGTACTGCAAATTGTCAAAACCTTAGCGGCAGAACTTGCCGAGTATGGTGTGCGGGTCAACGCGATTGGACCCGGTGTGGTCAACACGCCCTTAACCGCACCGATTAAAAATAATCCAGAATGGTACGAGGCTTATGCTAAAAAAAGTGCGCTTGGGCGTTGGGCAGAAGTGGATGAAATGGTCGGACCTGTGATTTACTTAGCCAGCCAAGCCTCGAGTTATGTGACAGGCACAATTCATTTTGTGGACGGTGGTTGGACAGCCATAGATGGACGGTTCACACCGCCACTATAATTCTACTCGAGTAAATTCCTAAGCCACCGCTCGGGCGCATTCAAAAAACCTTTCCAATCACGCAGTAACTCGAGGTCATCGGGCGTACTTTGGCGAATTCCCCAAGCGCCAAACTCGAGAATGCTGGCGTTAGGCAAAGACAATAATATCGGAGAATGTGTCGCACAAATCACTTGCGCTCCCCTTGATGCCAGATTGTGCAGTAATGCCAGTAAACCCAATTGCGACTGGAAACTAAGGGCAGTTTCGGGTTCGTCCAGCAAGTAAAACCCACTCGAGTCAAAGTGTTCATTCAGGATATACAGCAACCGCTCACCGTGCGAACGAGAACTGTACCCGCGTTCAGTGCGTCTGGCTCGAGTGGATTCAAGGTCTGAGATAAGGTCAGAAAGTGTACTGGCACGAAGAAAAAATCCTTCGGGCGAGGCATCATCTGGCGTTCCAAGTTTGGTATTCCATGAAAGCGGTGCATCCTCGAGTGAAAGTTCTGTACCTGTACGCCGCAAATACGGTGTAGCTGCGCCAATGCGTTTGTAGCGCACAGCAATACTCTCGAGTACCGTGGTTTTACCAGAGCCGTTCTCACCAACAAAAAAAGTGATTGGACTCGAGAAACGTAAACCTGAATCCCGTATTTGCTGCACGGCTGGAATGTTGTATGGGTGAGTCTCGAGCCAAGGCGTTGCTTCGTAATTTACTGATTGTAAATGCAGCCGTTTCACAAGAAAAGTATAGACGAAAGTTAAATGCTTTCGTCTATACTTTTCTTGACCCCAAAGCGCCACCTGTCTTGAACCCAAACATGCACCTTCGGGCGGGTTCGCTGTCGGGGCTGGGTCGCTTCGCCTTTCTACTTCGTCTTACCAGACAGTAAATCCTCGGCTTGTTTTTGGGCTTTGTCCAGTGCATCTTTAGCACTGATTTTGCCAGCCACAGCTTCTTTGATTCCAGCCTCGAGAATGTTAAAGCGAATCGCTTCCCAATCCGAAATTCCGGGTTCGTAATCAGCAAAACGGGCTTGTTTAATCACGTTGTTAAATTCTGGGTTGTTTTTCACGTAGTTTTTGTATTCAACTGTTTCCGAAGCTAGGTCGCTCGAGGGAACGTAGCCTGTTTGCGTGGCAAAAATCGCGCTGTTACGGGCTTGAACTGCAAAGTTCATGAATTTACCAGCAATGGTTTGTTGGGCTTTACTAGCTTCGTTAAAAACCACGAGGTTTGTGCCTTGGATCAGGGCAACGCCGGGTACGCCACGTTTTGCGCCGGGTAGCGTGTCAATGCCAAGGTTGAATTTCGCAGCACTTTTATAGAATGGCATTCCGGCACTGGTGTCTATGGCAAAGCCAAAGGTATCGTTTAATTGGCTGTTAATGAACCCAGAGGTAATCGGACGGGCAGCTTTTTCTGCGGTTAAATCCAAGAACCATTGTAAGGCTTTAACAGCTGTCGGGCTGTTGAGTTTGATCTTGCCGTTCTCTTCGTATTTGCCGCCCAAGGTCAAGAAAATTGGTGCGAAGGTACTCGCACTAGGCGCGTACCAGAACGCTGGAGCGCCTTGGGCTTTGGAAATAGCTCTGACGGTGCTGGTGAATTCCTCTAAGGTTACGGGTACTTTAGCATTATATTTTTTAAGTAAATCTTTGTTGCTGTACATCAGTTGGACACTCTTATTAAACGGCAGTCCGTACCACACACCCTTAAAGGTCGCAGCTTGAACAAAGCGCTTTTGTAAGTATTGAGGTCTAACCCCAACCGTTTTTAAGTCGGTCAGTTTATCCGCCTCGAGATACAAAGCAATATTGTTTTCAAAGGCTTGTGCCATCGCGGGGACTTTACCTGCTGCAAAACCAGCTTTGATTTTGGTGGATAAATCGCCGTAACCACCTTGGGGAATGGGCAGCACACAAGTTGCCCCTGCGGTTTTGTTGAATTCGGCGGCTAAGGCGTTCAGTACATTTTGTTGAACTGCGTCCCGAAAACCATGCCAGAATTCAGCCACGGTACTTGCCTTTGCACATTGGGCTTTGACCACTTCGGCTGGGGTTTGTTGCGCCCAAGAAGTTGCGGCGGCAATCACACCAAATGCACCTAGAATAGCTAATTTTTTCATGTTGACTCCTTTTAGTCTCGAGACTCCTCGAGTAACGCCTTACTCTAGCATTTGATATAAACCTTGTCAGGTGATGGTCAGATACACCCATTCTGATGATGGTCAGATGGCAGTTACCACTTGGGGCTGCGTTTCTCGAGAAAAGCGGTTACGCCTTCACGTAAATCATCTGTTCCACGAATCCAAGCGTTGACCATAGCTGCGTGTTGCAAACCATCCTCGAGACCAAGGCTGTACAAACTGCCAAGTAGTTCTTTGGTGGTGCGAAGTGCAGTTTGGGAATTCTGAGCGATTTGCTGAGCAATTTCTAAGGCTCGAGTTAAGGCTGTACCCGTCGGAACAACCTCGTTCACTAAGCCCATGCGCTGTGCCTCGAGTGCCGAGGTGAGTTTGCCTGTTAAAAGTAATTCCCTTGCGTGTTTTTCACCAATGGCTCGGATTAAAAAAACACTGACTATTGCAGCCACAAACCCTAGTTTAACTTCGGTGTACCCAATTTTGCAGTTGTCGGCTGCCACAATTAAATCACAGGCTGTGGCAAGTCCTGCTCCGCCTGCCACGGCTGCCCCTTCGAGCGCCGCAATTATCGGCTTAGGAAACTGATAAATACGTTTTAGAGTTTGTGCAATTAGACTTGAGTCTTGTTTTTGCATTTCGGCAGATGCGCTTAGTAAATTCTTTAAGTTCTCCAAGTCTGCCCCACTCGAGAAGGTATTGTTTGCACCTGTCAGCACCACTGCTCGAACTTCTGGGTTGGTCTCGAGGGTTGCCAAATGGGTTTGTAAAGCCATTAGTAGCGCAGTTGAAAGCGCATTGCGAACCTCTGGGCGATTCAGGGTTAGAACCGCAATCTGGTCTTTGATTTCGAGTAACACCAGTTCAATCATGGATTATTCTACCCAAACTGGGCAATCAACAAGGCACAACCAGACTCGAGGGCAACCGTCAGTTCGCCAAATGTAATGTTGGAAATACCTAGGCTTGAACCAAACTCAAGCCCTGCATTCTCGAGATTCCACTTGGCATTTTGAATCCTTAACCCTGTACAGTTTTCAAGGGCTAAGACACTAAAAGTCTGGTTTTTCTCGAGCGGGATGTTGTGCTGGTTTACAATTATCCAAGCGGCTTCAAATCCACTCTCGAGATTTATTGCAAACCCATTTTTTGTTTCTTTTGCCGCTAAAAGCGCAATGCCTAGCGCATGGTCAAAGCGTCCGCCAAATGCGCCAAGTATGGTCGCACTGGTTGCGCCAAGGTTTTTAGCGGCTAAGACAGCCAACTCGAGGTCGGTACTGTCTTTTTCGGCTGGGAAAGTCTGCCGAGGTGCATCTAAAATAATGCCGTCGCTCGAGTCAAAATCCCCGACCCATTGTGTGACAGTTAAGCCCAATGTGACTGCGTGCCTTGCGCCGCCATCGGCTGCCACCACAAGACTGGTTTCCCCTGCCAAAGCCATAACTCGAGCGGTGATGCTCAGGTCTCCAGCCGCAAGAATAAGCGCGTGCATAATTACTTGCGTTTGAAACTCGGTTTTTCATCCTCGGGTTCTTGACCGTCTAAGTTTTGAATGGCAGAAACAAAATCTTGAACATTATCAAAATCCTTATAGACACTGGCAAAACGAATGTAGGCAACATCGTCTATGCCGCGCAAGAATTTCATGGCTCGACGACCAATTTCGACACTCTGAATTTCGGTATCACCAAAACCATCTTCTAAACTAAAGGCAAAAGCCCGTAAGCGTTCAGCATCCACGGGGCGTTTCTCACAAGCAATAATCAAGCCACGCAGCAATTTATCGGGGTCAAAGGTTTCTTTGCGCCCAGAGCGTTTAAGTACCGTCAAGGGTTCAAATTGAGCGCGTTCATAACTGGTGAACCGGTAGCCACAATTTGGGCATTCTCTGCGCCGACGAATACTTGCCCCTTCATCCGAAGGACGCGAATCCACAACTCGAGTGTCTAAGTGTTGGCAACGAGGGCATTTCATTCTAAGAACTCCCGAGGAATAATTTTTTTGCGTTCAGGCAAAGGCGCTAGTTTCACGCCAATCGTTTGACCGGTGATTCCCCTTGCCGCAGGTAAGGCTAGGCTTAAAGCACTTTCGCCCAATCGGGCATCAAAATCCACACCCCCTGAAATTCTCGAGGGAATGAGTGCATTGGTTCGCACTCCCATGTCGGATAAACCCCCGACAATCCCAGAAAGATACGCCCGTAAACCCCTTGTATGCGGTTCGTTATTGTCCGAAGGAGGTAGAACCAGCGTTGCCCATGCGTTTGGCGCTCGGCGCATCAGGGCTTGCATCACCAAGTAACTCGAGCGGGCTTGAACTTCAAACATTTCATTGAATTCAGATTCGGTCAGTTTCTTAAACGGCGTGACACTGACCCCATCGGCAATATGCACCAACCCAGAAATACTGCCATAAATCTCGAGAATTTTATCAAAAACCTTTTTGACTTCGAGTTGCACCGAAGTATCACCTTTGACTGGAATGGTTTCAATACCAAGTCGCTCAAGTTCGGCGGCTGTTTGCGAAGCTGCCTCGGGATTCGGGTCAATCACCACCACAGTCGCCCCAGCCAAACCCAAAGCCCGAGCAATACTATGTCCAAAGCCCCTACCAGCCCCACTCACCGCAATCACAGTGTCTGCTAAGGGTTTAGCGGGAATCGGATTTTTAACACTGGTCTGGGTCACAAGAGCATCATACTCATTTATTGGGGTGCTTGCCAAACTCGAGTAACCATGCTACACTCCCAAAGCTCAGAGGTTAGGGCATCCCAAGAGGGGCTGTGGCGCAGTTGGGAGCGCGTCTGAATGGCATTCAGAAGGTCAGCGGTTCGAACCCGCTCAGCTCCACCAATAATAAACCGCTTTCAAAGGCGG
>JBEGTV010000183.1:0-5792 GCA_041179225.1 Deinococcota bacterium
AAAAAACCCTGCCTGCCACTCAACCGATTGTTGAAGGACAAGCCGCGATTGTTTATGACATTTTTTACTTGTTACCAGTTTTGGCTTTATCCAACATTAGCGCCCCTTGGATTTTAATGATTTTATTGGCACTGTTTGCTGTGATGTTTATTTTGCCTTGGATTCCAGCCAAAAAACACCGATATATCAATGTCGCAACCGTTACACCAGAAAACTGCACAGGTTGCCAACTCTGCGCGATTGACTGCCCATTTGATGCGATTGTAATGGTACCTGGGGCAAATCCAAATCCGCGTTACACCGAGTTAGCCGTGGTCAATGACGATAAATGTGCTGAATGTGGTATTTGCGTAGGTGCTTGCCCATTCCATGCAATCAATCTCCCGCTCATGGATGAATATGCTGTGCGCGATAAGGTGGTGGCGTTACTTAAATGACACAAGCAATTGAATCAACTCAATCAACTGTCTTAGCCGTCAATGGCAAACCCAAAATTTTTGGTTTTGTCTGCGAATGGAGCTTAGGACGCACCGATTACATCCATGAAGATGGCACGGTCAAAGGCATGGAACACATCAAAACCCTTAAAATTCCTTGCTCGGGCTTTGTGAAAACCGAATGGGTCACGGTAGCTTTTGAAAATGGCGCTCAAGGCGTGTTTGTACTGGGTTGTCCACTAGGAGATTGCCACTTTAACGAAGGCAACTTCATTATTAACGGTCGGCTCGAGCAACACACGGGCAGAATGGTCAACCGTAAGGTAATAGATGATGCTGGACGAGTCGCCGAATTGTACCTTGGGGTAACGGGCAATAACGATTTCTTTGGGCAACTCGAGGATTTCACCAAGTACATTAGCGACATGCCCGCTTTGGTCGTGGCTGCGAAAAAACCTCGGGCTGCGGCAGCCAAAAAGGAGTAAAGCCTTATGGAAGAAACTGCTCAAAATAGCAAAATTCTCGAGACCAGTGGTGAATCAGCTTTAAGTGTTCGTCCTCAACTCGAGCAAGTCGCCACTGCTGAAGGTGATTCTCGAGGTGTGGGTTACGTGATGAATTGGGTGAGTTTGATTTTACTGTTTGTCATTTCAATGATAGCAATTGCATGGTTTGGTCCGTTTAGCGAAGTGTAAGCAGCCTTTTCATGCGAAGTGTAAGCAGTCCATACTAAGTTTCAAGACTCACCTAAAGATTGGTTACGGCTCATTCAAAAAACGTTAGACTATTAAGGCAACCAAGACGGTTGCCTTAAATTCTTAAAAACATGGCACGATCACTCTTAGCAATTAATTCCACAGAACCATCCAACGAGATGGAGAACTTGCGTATGAGTCATGTGGAAATCGTTTCGATCAGCCCATACATTCGACTCGAGAAGGCGGTATGGCGAGGTCAGCAAGTGTTGGTTAAACGCTTAAAAACCTCGGTTTTGAACCACTTAGAAGTGCTTGAACGCTTTGAACGCGAAGCCGATGTTCTCGAGCGACTTGACCATCCAAACATTCCCGCTTTGATTCACCGTGAAAAAGGCGTTTTGATGCGCCAATATGTTTCAGGAAACACGCTGTATCATTACTTGAATACTGCCACAATTGACTTAAGTTCTACTTTGCACATTGCAAGGGGTTTGTTATCAGCTTTGGTGCATTCGCATGTCCGTGAAATCCTGCATTTGGATGTTAAGCCCGCCAATATACTGCTCAGCGCTGACCGTCGTGTTCATCTGATCGATTTTGGTTGTGCCAAAGACTTGACTTTGGGTAGCATTACCCATCATGAAGCCCGATTAGGCACACCGCACTATATGGCACCTGAGCAATTTAAGGGCATCCGCGATGATCAACGTTCCGATATTTATAGTGTTGGCGCGGTGATGTACGAATGCCTAATGGGGCAACCACCACACCGAGACCCATTTGCATGGTTATCTGGACGTGGTGCATTACCAAAACAAATGCCTAAAAACAAAGAATTATCGGACATTATTTGGAAAGCAATTCAACGCAACCCAGACCATCGGTATGATGAAGCGCTAGATATGCTTGAGGCATTAGAAGCAATAGAAGTTTAAGTGCATTGTGGACTTAACAGCCTGTCACAAGTTAGGGTTTTATAGGACAAAATGAAACGATTAGCGATTTTTTTAAGTGTGCTTATTTTCGGTTTAGCGGTTTCTCAAAGTGGCTCTCCCCTGCCCGTTGGCGCGACTTTAATCTCGAGTAAAACCACAAAAGGTGTTCTCGAGCAAGACTTGTGGTACAAAAGCGGTAATTTAAGAATTCGTGGGCGTTTGTTCTTACCGAGTGGCACGGCTCGAATGGCAGGGATTGTCTATAACCACGGCGGTGTCAGTGGCTTATCGAACCTTGCTGCCACGCGCTGCCGTGAATTGGCACAGGCTGGCTTTGCCGTTTTTGCCTCGAGTTACCGAGGTGAAGATGGTTCAGATGGCAAAATTGAAGTGGCAAAAGGCGAAATAGACGATGTACTAGCAGGTTATCGGTGGTTTAGAACTCATTCTCGGGTAGATGCAAACCGTATTGCCCAGTTTGGTACAAGTCACGGAGCTTTAATAGGACTTTTTACCAGCGTAAGGGACTCGAGTTTTCGCAGTTTAGTCTTTGCGTATGGCGTGGCTGATATTGTTGCATGGTACAAACATCTGGTACGCACCAAGCAACTGTCTAATGACCAATTGACCAAGGATACTTACGGCACGGGTCCGACTGATCGCCCCGAGAGCTTTGCGATTCGTATGGGTTTAAGTGCAGTGCCAAAACTCTCGAGTCAAATGCCAGTATTGCTTGTCCAAGGTGGTAAAGATGTGGTCGTGCCACCAGAACAAGCCGCAAGCCTGCATAAAGTAATGCAAGCCAACAGTAAAAAGAGTCAGTTGAACATTTATCCGAATAGCGAACATGGTTTTGTAATTACCCAAGAAGCTGCTGCCAAAAAAAGTAAGGTGTCTGGTCTCGAGGCTAGTCTTGCATGGTCAGACATCAAGAAATTTTTACTCGAAACAACAAAATAATCTTAAATCAGGTAAACTCGAGTCGTGTTATTTGCCTTAGTTTCCCTGATTATCGTGCAGCGCTTGCTAGAACTGGGACAGGCTAAACGAAACTTAGCTTGGGCAATGGCAAATGGTGGCAAAGAATACGCGCCAGAACATTACCCCTTTATGGTTGCCCTGCACTCGAGTTGGATTGTGGCATTGCTGCTCGAAGGGTGGTTACGCGGCGCGACTATCTCGAGTTTATGGTGGTTATGGTTAGGACTTTTTTGCATCGCTCAAGTCCTGCGGTACATTGTCATCTCGAGTCTAGGTAAACTCTGGAATACCCGAATTATTATTGTACCAAACGCGAAATTGGTACGCTCTGGATTATACAGTCTGGTTAAACACCCCAATTACATGATTGTTGCCCTTGAACTACTAATCACACCACTGATTTTTGATGCTTGGCTGACAGCCATTATTTTTAGTCTCCTGAATGCAGTTTTATTACTTGGTTTTCGGATTCCTGCCGAAGAACGCGCCCTCGAGACACTAAGAAGTTTGTAACTGCTTATAATACGGTTATGATTCAATTGACTAAGCCCATACCCGAAGCAGCTAAACCATTATTTTCAACGGCTGCATTGGAATTTGTCACCCAACTCGAGCAAAAATTTGGAGCGCGGCGCTTAGCCTTACTAACTGCTCGAGCCGAACGCGCCAAACGCTTAAAAAATGGTGAATTGCCACATTTTTTACCCGAGACAAGTCAAATCAGAGAATCGGCTTGGACAGTTGCACCCTTGCCACAAGACCTTCAAGACCGCCGTACCGAAATAACAGGTCCTGTAGACCGAAAAATGGTAATAAACGCCCTTAATTCTGGGGCAAAAGTATTTATGGCAGATTTTGAAGATGCCAACAGCCCAACATGGTCAAATACCACTCTTGGACAAGTCAATTTGCTTGATGCCAATAAACGCGAAATTAACCTCGAGCAAGGCGAAAAAACGTATCGGTTAAATGACACTGTTGCCACCCTCAAAGTTCGCCCAAGGGGTTGGCATCTCGAGGAGCGCCATGCAGTCTTGGCTGGCAAGGCTGTGTCGGCTTCGCTTTTTGATTTTGGGATTTACTTTTTTAACAATGTCCATGTATTGCTTAAACGTGGTTCAGCCCCTTATTTTTATCTACCAAAACTCGAATCTCACCTTGAGGCAAGACTATGGAATGATGTTTTTGTGTTTGCCCAAGACTACCTTGGAGTTCCACAAGGCACGATTCGCGCCACAGTTTTAATCGAAACAATCCTCGCCTCGTTTGAAATGCACGAGATTCTTTATGAATTACGAGACCACTCAAGCGGCTTAAATTGCGGACGTTGGGATTACATTTTTAGCTTTATTAAAAAACTCGGACACGACCCAAGATTTATCCTACCAGACCGTGCCAAAGTCACCATGAACACCCAGATGATGCGTTCATACTCGAGACTCGCCATTCAAACTTGTCATCAGCGCAACGCCCCAGCCATCGGTGGGATGAGTGCCTTTATCCCCGTTAAAAACGATGAAGCCGCCAACGATAGGGCTTTTCTTCAAGTCAGACTCGATAAAGAACGCGAAGCAAGTGACGGTCATGACGGCACTTGGGTAGCTCACCCCGGACTTGTTCCTGTGGCACTCGAGGTATTTAACCGACTGATGCCAACACCCAACCAAATCAGCACAATACCCGAAGGAAAAGTCTTTGAATCCGATCTGTTAATCGTGCCAACCAATGGCATCACCCGCGCTGGTTTAGAGCAGAATGTGAGTGTGGCACTGCAATACTTAGAAGCATGGCTGCGTGGCAGTGGCGCAGTCCCAATCAATAATTTAATGGAAGATGCTGCCACAGCAGAAATCTCAAGAGCGCAACTCTGGCAATGGGTGCATCACAAAGTACAACTTGAAGATGGGGTAGTTGTCACTCGAGACTTGGTACTACGCACCATACAAAATTACTTCATGGAATTCAACACTGAAGGAAAACGCTTTGCAGAAGCCGCCAAAATTTTGATAGACACCACCCAAGAACCATTTGCCGAATTCTTAACCACTTCGGCATACCAAATTCTCGAGTAAACCATGACCGCCACCATCGTAAACCAGAACCTATTTTCTTAGGGCTTATCCGCCCGAAGCTGAGTTGATGAGGGCATTGACTCCTGAGTAATGTCCATTCTTGGATTATGAATGAAAGTCATTTCAAAGTACAAATGCTCAGGGCTTGCATCTACCGAACCCATATACCCAAGCCGTTCATAAAAACCCACTAAAATTCTGCATCTTCACAACCAAGTTCGCATCTGTTCGAGTGTTAAATTCCCACCACAAATAATTGTGGCTACTCGAGAACCCACAAATAAATCTCCATGCTCGATCAACGCTGCAATACCCACTGCTCCCGACGGTTCAACCACCAAACCAAGAGTTTGATGTAAAAGTTTCATTGCTTGGAGAATACTAGAATCCGAGACGAGCAGCCCATCATCCACAATACCGTTCATGTCCAAGACTGCCTCGAGAATTGGTTCGCGTACCCCAATGCCATCGGCAATGGTTTCTACCTTGTCGTACCGCACAATCTTTCCCACTCGCCATGACTCGAGCATACTTGGCGCTCCTGCCGCACAAATGGCAACCACTTTGGCACTCGAGTTGGCTTTAACATATCTTGCGACACCGTTTAGGAGCGCTCCATTACCCAGTGGTATCAGCACCGCATCAAAATCATTACCGTTTAGTAACTCG
>JBEGTV010000184.1:0-5770 GCA_041179225.1 Deinococcota bacterium
GGTATTGGTTGGGCAAAATGGCAGTGGGAAAAGTAATTTTTTGGATGCTTTGGCTTTTGTATCAGATATACTCAAAAGTTCGTTAAGTAACGCAATAAAACTTCATGGTGGTCGTAAAAGTATCCTTTTTCTGGATCAATTCGGGAATGTAAGCGATTTTATTGGCTTCTATTTTGAGTTTGAAGAAACGAATAATATAACAACAACATACGAATTCGCAGTCAGATTTGAAGCAGACGGAACTGCTTTTATTAAGGAAGAGATGCTTTTTGTAGGTGACGAACATATCTTTAATTGGACTCATGATGTCTTTGGAGTACATCCAGATTTAGCATTTGGGGATTTAATAGACACTTTGTATTTGGGTTTGTCAAAAGAGTTTTCAAACAAAACAGACATTCTACATTTCTTTGAAAACTTTCAAATTATTCATCCAAAACCCGATGCTGTAAAGTCGTTTAGTTTACTCGAGCCTGAAGTTCTATTTACCCCCACAGGTGAGAACTCAGGGGCAAAGTTCCATGAAATTGCAACCAACTCGCCACTGGCTAAAAATGCGATTGAAAAATACTTAAATACTATCAATCCGAATTTCGATAGTATTTTTACAGAACTTTCAAAAGGTGGGCGTGTATCACTTTTTTTTGGCAAAGCCGATCAACCCAACTACTTTTTTGAAGCACCAAGCGTTTCAGACGGAACACTCCGAGCCTTCGCAATTTTGACATCTGCTTTTTACCAGTACCCAATCATAAATGCCGAAAAACCCAAGTCCAAAGACAGATTTCTTGCCTATGAAGAACCCGAAAGCGGTTTGCATTCTAGTGGTTCAGAAACAATTTTTGATGCGTTGCGCTATATCTCGGATAAAACTCAGATTTTACTCAGTACCCACAGTACCCATATTGCCGATTATGTTGACCTTGGTTCTGGACGCGAAAAAGTTTTAATCGTTGAATCTAAAAATGGTGAAACAATCATTGATGATATTGATAATACCAGTCTTGAAGTTGCCCAAGAAAAATTGTTTGGACTTGGGGAACTGCTTCATATGCGTCAACTTGAGCCTAAGTCATTGGTTGGAAAATCTTGATGAATCTGGTGATCCAACCGATTGTTGAAGGGCAGGGCGAGGTGCTTGCATCTCGAGATTTAATCACTCGGGTGGCTGCGACATTTTGGAATCCCGAGATTTATGTTGATGTTCTAGCACCAATTTTGTTACCCCGTACTAAAATCGAAATTCCCTCGGAACTCGAGAAGAAAATCGAATTGGCACGTCGAAAAATTCGTGCATCAAATTCATATGGTGGTATTCTGGTTTTGTTCGACAGTGATGACGATTGCCCAGCTACTCTTGCTCCTAAAATACTCAAGCGTGCTACAAACACCTGTTCTGATTTACCTATCAGTGTCGTTATGGCTCACCTAGAATATGAGGCTTGGTTTCTCGCCTCTGCATCTTCAATTAAGACACTCAATAATGCTTCACCACACCCGAATCCAGAATCGAAACGCAATGCTAAAGGCTGGTTATCTGAGCATATGTCTGTAAACTATGACCCAACCCAACACCAAGCGTCTTTTACAACTCAATTTGATTTACACGCGGCTCGAGCCGCCGCGCCTTCGTTTGATAAACTCTGCCGTGATTTAATTGATATGCTGACCGAACTTTCTACTACCCCTCTGTCGCCGTTAAACCCAAGATGAAGTTAGGCACTTAAGCAAAGTCAAAGCCGTTCAAATCAGCGTGTATGCTTTGACGGTCATAAAGCATAGCGTTTAGCTCGAGCTAATCAATTGATATTGCGAAAGTCCGATGGGCTAATGCCAGTTTTTGCCTTAAACAATTTACTAAAGTGCTGTTGGTACTGAAAACCCAGTCGGTACGCCACTTCACCCACTGAATCATTGGTGTTTAGCAACAATGTTTTTGCTGCTTCAATCACATGGGCATGGATGTACGTCAAAGCACTTTTTCCTGTCTCGAGTTTTAATAAATCGCTTAGGTAAGAGCCTGTCATGTTCAGTGCCTCACCGCATTGGGTTACGGTTGGTAATCCGCGCTCGAGTAATTCCTCAGATGCGAAGTAAGTCTCGAGGTACTGTTCAAATCGTACAATTAGGTCTTTGTTTAGGTTGGTTCGGGTGTGAAATTGACGGTTGTAGTAGCGGCGGCAATACTTTAAGATTGCTTCGAGCATCACAATCATTAAATCCTGAGAATGGTCGTCTATATTTTGTTGCAGTTCTATTTCTACTTTTTTGACCAACTCAGTTAAGATGTTGCTTTCTTTTTCGGAGACATGCAGCGCCTCAAAGACAGCATAATCAAAAAATGAGTAGTCTTTGATGGTGCGTCCTAATTCGGACTTTCTAATTAAATCCGGGTGAAAAGTCAGTGACCAACCCGAATTACTCAATTCAAAATCCGATTGCTTAAAAGCTGCCACTTGCCCGGGCGCAGTGAAGACCAGTGTACCTTCTTCAAAATCATAGGAATTGCGCCCGTAAGTAAATGCGCCGCGCATATTGCCTTTCATTGAAACTTGGTAAAGGTCGCTGGTGACTCGAATTTCCCCAAAACTAAATTTTTGATCGGCTTTGTGCCAAGCAATTGAAATCAGTGGATGGAGTGGTTTGTCCAGTGCAAAAAATCGGTGCAATTCGGCAATGGTTTTTAGTTGGATAATCTCGGTCATGCTCACCTCATTTCTTGATAAGCAAAGTAACCTGCCACCATCGCTAAGAAGCCACGGATGCTATCAACGTAAAAAACATTGGGTTGACCAGTCCAAACAAGCACCATACACCCCAAGACGAACAAAAAGGTAGCATAACCAGTCGGAACCAAAATTCCCTCAAGTTTACCCTGCACAAGCCAAAGGATACTGATACCAGAGAGTATAGCAACTAAGCTAAAAAGTCCACCAGCAGTCAATCCAATCGTATCCAACTGACTCGAGTAAGTCACGCCTAGACTTGCAAAAACACCCTGCATATTGACTAACGTCATTACACCGATAAGAAGCGCAATTAAGCCATTAAACCCAGCGAATCCAATAAAAATGTTTCGTGCAATTTTGTGTGAGGGGTTGCTTGTGTTCAGATTTTCTATGCTTTTCATAATTGATACTCCTTGTTTACATGTGTTGTAACAAGGATATTCCAGCGTTAATCGGTTTGTCTTATTCATTTTCAAGGAGTTTGAATACATTTCGCAGATATGATTATGAACTCGAGCCGAAATGTACTCGGCTCGAGTTTTTGATTACATTTGGCGTTGATAAAAAAGTGGTGGTTCTATCCCCAAGACCCGTAAGTACACATAGCCTTGTCCTCGGTGGTGGATTTCGTTGTCTATGTTATAGAAAAGCGCGGTTAAGCCAGTCATTGGAAACCAAGGGAGGGTGTGGGTTTTATGGTATTGCTCGAGCGGAATTTGGGTAAAACGTTGATTTAATTGCTCGGTTAGTTCATCCCATGCCTCGAGTAGCGCGGTTTTATCGGCGGGTTTTTTCCAGTCTGGTTCGTTCCAAACTTCGCTTTCCAGTCCGCTTAGGGTCATTTGGCTGGTTAGGTGTAGTTCCCATGCGATTTCGCCAAAGGTTCGCATATTTGAATCGGCTTTGAATGTAAATAATTGTTCTTCTGGGAAGGCTTCGATCACTTGGCGGGTGAGTTGACGATGACCTTGGAAGTGGTACAGAAATCGTTCTGGGGTGAGCATGGCTTGTTCGGTTGTGGACATATTCATAGGTGTTACCTCCAAACAGAGCATAATGGGTATTTACGTCAGGATTTGTCGTAATTTTACTGGCATACTATTGATATGTACGATCCTTCAATGCGGGTACTGGCGGTACTCGAGTTACTACAATCCTATGAAAGCATCTCTGGCACAGAATTGGCACGGCGGCTCGAAGTCAGTCCGCGCAGTGTGCAACGCTACATTCTGCGCTTACAAGACTTGGGCATTCCCGTCCAAGGTCAGCGTGGCGTGGGCGGTTCGTACCGCTTAAAAGCTGGTTTTGCGCTTCCACCGATGATGTTCTCGAGCGAAGAAGCCTTTGCTGTGGCGTTGGGCTTACAAGCATTACAACACCTTGGGTTACAAGATTTAACCTCTGCGGCTCAAACGGTTCATGCCAAATTGCAACGGGTTTTACCGCACAGTATCCGTGAACAAATCCAGACCCTCGAGCAATCGCTGCACATGGATGCCGAGCCGTGGGTAGTCAATACTGATGCTGGCATTCTCAAAATCTTGTTACAAGCCGCTCGGCAAAATCGGGTGGTGCAGTTTTTGTACTGCAAAACAGAACCTTCTATGCGTCGAGTACAGATTTCGCAAGTGCTGCACTGGAACGGACGTTGGTACGCCTTTGGTTGGTGCGAATTGCGCGAAGACACCCGTGTGTTTCGCTTGGATCGCATTAAAGACCTTGAATTGCTCGAGACTATGTTTACGCCAACTGCACCCATAGATGCGATTGCACTCTTGCAACAGACGATGTTCGATACACCAAAAAACCATCAAATCTCTGTTTGGCTCGAGTATCCACCCGATATTCTAGGCAGACGAATCTCGAGTTGGGGAACACAAATCCAAGCCGAAAGTGGTGGAACACGGCTGCGTTGCGAACGAAGTAATCTCGAGGCTTTTGCGGCAATGCTGCTGGGCTTAGGCTGTATGGTACGGGTTGATGAACCACTGGCATTACTCGAGGCTTGGCAGTCTTTGCAAAAGCGCTGTACTCATTTAATCGAATACAACTCAAAAGCAAGCTAATTGGCAATCAATACTAAAAGTGGTTTTAATGTAGTTAAATTTTGTAGAATAAAACAAATGGCGCTCGAATCCCAGAAAATGCTGCAATCGTTACGCGATTTGCTTGATATTCCTTCACCTACGGGTTTTACGCAAGAAGCGCTGTTATGGCTCGAGCGTGAATTGGTTGCCTTGGGCGCAAAACCAACCTTTTCGCACAAAGGCGCATTAAAGTGGAGCATTGGGACTGGAAAAGGCGCACCTCGAGCCGTGCTTGCTCATATTGACACCCTTGGAGCAATGGTTAAAGAAATTAAATACAATGGTCGTTTACGCTTATCCATGCTTGGTGGTTACGATTGGGGGACGGTCGAAGGCGAATACTGCCAAGTTCATACCCAATCAGGGCAAGTTTTATCTGGCACAGTGGTCAATGTGCGTCAATCTACCCATGTTTGGGGTTCGGCATTAAGCGAGAATAAACGCAATTCTGAAACGTTAGAAGTTCGGCTTGATGCTACCCTCGACGGACGGGCGATTCTTGGGGCTTCGGACACCCGAGCCTTGGGGGTTGGGGTCGGGGATTTTATCAGTTGGCAGCCGCGCACTGAGGTTTTTGAGAGTGGTTATATTAAATCAAGGTTTTTAGATAACAAAGCTGGCGTGGCGATTTTACTCAGCGTGACCCAAGAATTACTCAGTGAAAAAAAGAAATTACCTGCTCGAGTGGATTTTGTAATTACCAATTATGAAGAAGTCGGACATGGCGCGGCTGGCACAGTTGCCCCAGATGTCACCGATGTGATTGCTGTGGACATGGCAGCCATCGGCGATGGGCAGACCAGCAGCGAAATGCACTGCACCCTTTGTGTCAAAGATTCAAGTGGACCTTACGACCACAATCTCAGTCAGGCATTGCGTCAAGCCGCGACTCGAGCAAGGGTTGACTTAAAAATAGATATTTATCCGTATTACTCCTCGGATGCCAGTGCCGCT
>JBEGTV010000185.1:0-5760 GCA_041179225.1 Deinococcota bacterium
CGTCTTCAAGACGTTGACGGGTCAGCAGGATACGGTCTCGTTTTTCGATAATGAAATACTCGAGATTCAAAATTCCAAGGTTGGTAATTAAATTCCGTTCAGCAAAACGAGGATTTGCGCCAAGGACAAATTCGTATGCTTCATCAAAAACCGCCCAATCCAACGTGGTCGTCTCGAGTTGACGCAATTCGCTGACTACAGCATTTTTGGCTCTGGTTAAGTTACGACTTAAGTCTTTTTCCTCAAGTTCCAGCGCCGCCCCAATGGTGCGTTGCCCAAGCAAAATGTAAACCATCAGCATCAGGATAAAAACGCAGATGCTGACGGTCAGAATGGTTTTGAAGCGCAAATTCACTGTACCTTATTGTAACGTAAAACCCGTTTGATCTTTAGTAAATTGTTTAGGTTCTTAATCTCCAAAGACTTCAAGCATTTGTTGTTGCTTAGCCGCTTGCGCGTCGCTGCCTTTGGATTTGCGTCTGCCGTAGACTGCTAAGTACAAGGCTGGAATCACAAAAAGAGTCAACATGGTACTGGCGGTTAATCCACCAATGACGGTTAAAGCCAGTGGTTTTCCAACAATGCCAGAGCTAGGACCAAATAACTCGAGTGCTGCCGGAGCAAGTGCCAAAATGGTGGTCATGGCGGTCATCACAATTGGGCGAACCCGTCTCGAGCCACCTTCGATAATTGCTTTGCGTAAATCCATGCCTTTACCTTGTAGGTTATCCACTAAATCAATCAGCACAATCGCGTTGGTCACAACAATACCAACCAAGAGTAAAAACCCGAAGAACACCGCTAAGTCAATTGGTGTTTGGGTAATAAAGAGCAGTGGAAAAGCGCCAATCACCACCAATGGAATCGAAGCCAGCAGCAAGAACGGAGTCAGCAAACTGCGGAAAGTGGCAACCATAATCACATAAACCAAAGCAATCGCAGCTAGAATTGCCACGCCGAGGGCTTGGAACGATTCGGCTTGCGCCGCACTAACACCACCGATTTTCCAAGTTGCGCCTTCGGGCAGGGTCAGGGCAGTGACAGCTTCGCGTAATTTTGTGGTGCTTGAGCCAACGTTATTACCAGCAGGTTCGGCAGTCACTATGGCGGTGCGTTCGCCATCTATGCGCCGCACACTCGAGGGGGCTGGTTCTTGGGTGACTGTGGCAATTTCAGCTAAGCGCACACTATCGCCACCTGAAATCGGACGGAGTTTTAATTGCTTTAATTGCTCTAAGGTGTCAAACGAACCACGGGGAGCAGTTAAAAAGACTTCGACTGCACGGTCATCCACACTTAAGCTGATACTCTGAGCGCCTTGTAAGGCTTGACGGACTGTACCACCAACAGCCACTGGGATAATCCCTTTTTCATATGCCTTTTTCTGGTCTACCCGCACCACAAATTCTGGGTTGACTGCATCGAGGTTGCTCGAGCCGTTACGAACTTCTGGAACTTTTGCCACGGCTGCCAGCACTTGTTCAGTGGCGGTTCGTAGGGTTTTGTTATCTACAGCTTGGATTTGCACTTCTAAATTCTGCGAGAATCCACCGCCGCCAGCCCCAGCTTGGACACTAAGGGTGGTATTTGGTACAACTCCTTTGAGGGTCGTCTCGAGCAATGGCACAAGGACTTTACGGATATTGATTTTCCTGCCGTTCTCTTCGCCGGGCAAGACCGTAAACGAAGCACTCGAGGATGCACTAGCCCCACCACCAAATGGATTACCCCCACCTGCACTACCAATCACGGTTTGGAAGGCTTTGACTTGCCCTGATTTGCGTAACTCTTCGAGCTTACTTTCGATTAATTTACTGTTTTCGTTAATCCGAGCTAAACGCGTTCCATCTTTGAATTTCAGGCTGACTTCGGCACTGACCGCTTCTCCTCCACCCACAAAATTAGTGGGAATTCCAGAAACCAAAGCACTTGTGCCAATCAGGAGAATCACTGCCGTAATTAAAACAATGGCTTTATTACCTGTTGCCCAAGTAATTCCAGCGCGATACGCTCTAACAAAAGCATCTTCGCCAGTGTCTTTCGGTGCGGTTTTCAAGAATAAACTCGAGAACAATGGAATCACTGTAAATGCCACAATCAAACTTGCCAGAATCGAATAGGTTACTGCTAAGGCTAGTGGACGGAAGAACTCACCTGCAATACCACCAACAAAAGCAAGTGGTAAGAACACAGCTACAGTGGTGATCGTACTGGCAGTAATTGGCGCAATCACTTCCCTTGAACCTTCATAAGCGGCTTTCAGTGGTGTGTCGCCTTCGGCAAGTCGGTGATAAATATTTTCGATCACCACAATCGCGTCATCAATTACACGTCCAATTGCAATGGCTAAACCACCCAAAGTTAAAACATTTAGGGTAAAACCTTGGATACCCAAGAACAGCAAACCAACCAGAATCGAAAGGGGAATCGAAATTGCGGTAATCATTGTGCTTCGCAAGTTACGAAGGAAGATAAAGACCACCAGAACCGCAAATAAACCACCAGCAATACCTTCTTTAATCAGCGATTCAACACCTTTGGCAATCGGTTCGCCTTGGTCTGACAGAATTGTAATTTTGCCATTCAAGGCTTTCTCGAGTTCAGGCAGTTCTTTTTTAACAGCATTTGCCACGGTTAAAGTGTTGCCTTGTTGGGTTTTGAAAACACTCAGACCAACCGCATTGACACCATTTAAGCGTGTATAGGACTTAGGGTCTTCGGTGGTCAATTCAATTTTAGCGATTTCGGCAAGGGTAACAGGCACAAGTTTGACACTCGAGGAAGCACCGCCACCAAATCCACTTGGAGCACCGCCACCAAATCCACTTGGAGCGCCACTACCAAAGCCAGATGGAGCGCCAGAGAATCCACTCGGAGCGCCTGTTGGTGCGCTAAAACCACTTGGGGTGGCACTGGCGCTTGGTAGTTGGAAAGCACTTGCAGCACTTGTACTTGGCATTTGGAAACCCGTTGGAGCGCCAGTCGGAGCGCCGCTTGGCATTTGAAAACCAGCAGGGGGTTGACCAGTCATGCCACTTGGAGCTTGACCTGTCGCCCCAGTCGGAGCTTGACCCGTAAATCCTGCCGGTGGTTGCCCCGTGAATCCTGCTGGCGGTTGCCCCGTGACTGCATCGGCTGGTTGCCCAGTTGGTATACCACCACCACCATCTGGGCTAGTGGCTGGACGTGGCGCTTGGGCAGCTTTTAAGGCAGCCGTGGCTTTGGCATCGGCGGCTGCCGCTTTAGCTAAGGCTTGCCCTGCAACGGCACTGGCTTGACCCGCCGCTTGGGCTGCACCTGTGGCAATTCCTCGAGCCGCAGCCGCTTGACCAAGGGCTTGCCCTGCTAAACCCGCCGCTTGACCCGCAGCCTGTGCCGCACCCATTGCAATACCACGGGCTGCACCCGCTTGACCAAGAGCTTGACCCGCCAAACCTGCGGCTTGCCCAGCCGTTTGCATTGCAGTACCCGCCAATTGTGCTACCCCTTGCAAGGCTTGAGCTTGCGCTCGAGCCGCCGCAATTTGGGCATCCCGAGCTTGCTTAGTCAGTTTCTCGACTTCTTTGGCATCCGGTTGAGCCGTCACGACCACACTAGCAAGCGAAGCCACAGTTTGTGCCACACTCTCGAGTTTCACAGGCACATTTAAGCCGCCATCTTGAACACTACCGACTGGAAAGGCAAGGCTTGAGGCTCGGATGGCTTGATTAACTGCTGTAGCATCAAGTTTGTACTTGCTGAGTTTGGCTGCGTCTAAAGTAATCCGAATCTGAGGTTTAGGCGCACCAGTTACATCCACCCTTGAGACTCCGGCAATCCCTTCGAGTTTAGGCAATACCCGTTCATCCACCCGAGTTTTTAATTGTGTGACTGGAATATTACTCGACAGTGTTAAACGCATGACTGGCGCATCACCAAAACGAATAGCACTAACACTTGGGTCTTGGACACCTTCTGGAAAATTGGTGCGTACCCGATTCACGGCTTGTTGAATCTGCGATTCTTTTTCACGCAGATTAGCTCCGAAACCAAAATTTAGAACCACCACAGAAACACTAGGGCTGCTGGTACTCGAGATACCCTCGAGATCAGATAGACCTTGCAAAGAGGTTTCTATCGGACGAGTCACCTGAGATTCAACAATTTCAGGTCCTGCCAAGGGGTACGCTGTAATAACTGTGATTACAGGGAAGCGAATCTCAGGCAGCAACTCTTGTTTGATGTTAAAACTGGTAAAAACCCCAGCCAGCAACACCAAAATAGTCACCAGTACCAGTACACTGGCATTTTTAAGCGAAAATTTAATTAACCCATTCATAAAAACTCCTTTTAACTCTTGTTTTGTCGGTACTCGAGCATCCTGCCGAGCATTGTCTGGTACATCCGTTCAAGCAATGTCAGTTCGGTTTGACTCATGTCGTTCATTGACATGCGGTACTGGTTCATTAGGTGAGTACGGATTTTTGTCACGTACTCGAGTCCAGTGCTGGTCAATTTGACCCGAACAATTCGGCGGTCTTCTGGGTCAGAAATGCGTTCTAGGGTCTGGCGTTCGACCAAAGCATCTACTAAACCTGTGACACTCGAGGGTGGCATGGCAAGGATTTCGGTCAGTTCACGCATGGTTTTGCCTTTGGTGTTATCAAGTTCATCCAAAATCATCCAGTGCGAAAGGCTCAATTTATCGCGTCCTAAACCCTCAATAAACATTTGTCTACCATGATGTGAGATTTGATGTAACAGCGTAACGATGTTGCCCTCGAGTGACACCCGATCTGTTGGTGGATCAAGTGTAGTTCGAGATACGATTTTTTCGTAATCCGAATCATTCATGATTAGAATAGTACGAAACTCGAAATATATTAACTATGAACTAACCCACAATTTCATTATCCGAGGTACAATGAACCAATGAAAGGTCTAGCACTTAAAATATTCAGATGGTGGTGCGCTTTTGTCGCCCACTGGTTCAAACGCCAAAAGAAAACACCAGACAAAACACACACACTCAAAAACACCGACCGCCACATCAGCCGTTTACTCGAGAACATCGGGGTTCGTAACCGCACCGACCTCGTAAAACTAGGCGCTCTAGAAGCCTACCAACAACTGATAGACGCAGGCTATCAAGTCAACACTAATCTTGTCTTAGAATTACACGGTTTAATCACTGACCAAAACATCGAAGAAATCCCCGATAAGCAAATTGCCTACTTACTCGAGGAAGCCACCGCTTTACGGCACACCGTTCGATAACCCAAGATATTTAAGTCAAACGCAACCAACGCACCATGCGTCCAAATTTTTTGCTTTGGTAGGCAATTTTGACCCATTGCTCGGTTTGTGGGCTTAAGACATCAGATTCACCAAAAATCTCGAGAATCAGTACGGTATCACCGCGAATAATGTACGAATTGGTTTTGGCATTTTCATTCGGCGCAGTATGCAAAAACATTTTCTTAGGGATAACACGTTTGACCATACCACCCGTTTCAGTTTCATCTTCAAGACTTGAGGAAATAAGTTTACCTGCTTTGTTATACTCGAGAATCTGCGTCACATAAGCTAATTCGTCGCTAAAACCCAGCAGTAATTTAGGATTACGGGCGCGAAATTTATACGGTTGACCATTATCGAACTTATAATCTAAGCCGTACCAAGCTGGTCCACTGCGGCTGTTGGTGATTAGAATTTTATTCTTTGTATCAAAACTTGGATTACCCACCGAAAAACCTTCTTGGGGAATCAGCACAAGTTTTT
>JBEGTV010000186.1:0-5758 GCA_041179225.1 Deinococcota bacterium
CAAGGGTATCGTTTTCTTTCCAAACAGCTTTGTCGGATTCTATTGAAGCCCGAATCAAACCAAGTTCAGTCTCGAGTTGATACTCGACCCGTTGCCCTTCAAAACTGCGGGTTAGAACCTTGCCCGTCCACGTATTGCCGCCCAATTCAATACTTTCCGAACGCCAAGCCGCACGGTTAAATTTGTTACTCAAGGCTCGGGGTAAGGCTTGTTCGATTCGCCCAATTTGCAGCCTATGCTCGAGAATTTTAATTGGCAGGATATTGTCAAAACCCACAAATCGCGCTGCGAAAACCGTGGCTGGCTGGTTATAAATCACTTCTGGGGTCGCCAGTTGTTCAATCCGTCCAGCGTTCATAATTGCCACGCGGTCAGCCAGTGCCAAGGCTTCGGCTTGGTCATGGGTGACGTACAACATTGTTACACCCAATTGTTTTTGTAATCGGCGAATTTCCACCCGCATCTCGAGCCGCAGTCGAGCATCCAAATTAGAAAGCGGTTCATCCAAGAGCATAAGTTGCGGACGAATCACAAAAGCCCGAGCCAGTGCCACCCGTTGCTGCTGCCCACCGCTTAACTGCGCCGGTAAACGCTGATGGAAACTAGCCAAATCCACCGTCTCGAGGGCTTGACGGACACGCGCCTCAAGTTCTTTAGTTTCAACCCGACGAATTCGCAAACCAAACGCCACATTTTCAAAGACATTTAAGTGCGGAAACAAGGCGTAACTCTGAAAAACCATGCCAATATCACGCCGATTGGCTGGAACTCTAGTAATCTCTTTTTCGCCAAGCCGAATCTGCCCCGAAACTGGCTCGAGCAAACCCGCCACAGCCTTCATGGTCGTGGTTTTGCCACATCCGCTTGGTCCGAGCAGCGCCAGTAATTCACCACTTTCCACCTCGAGATTCAGGTTCTGCACCGCAATTTGTTCTCGAGTGTAGGACAAAGTAAGGTTGGTTAATTGTAAAGCTGTTTTCACACGTACCTCGAGAGTCCAAGCAGCCGCTCGGTAATCAGCACAAAGAAAATCGAAAAAAGAATCACCAACATGGATAACGCCGCAATACTTGGGTCATAACTCGATTCCATGTGCAGCAGCATCCGAATGGGCAAGGTGGTCACTCCGGGTCCAGTTAAAAATAAAGAAACAGGGACATGATTAAATGAGTTGATAAATGCCAGTACCGTAGCCGCCGCCACACCGCCGCGAACATTGGGCAGGACAACCCGCCAAAAGACTTGCCCTCGAGTCGCGCCTAAGCTCAGAGCAGCATCTTCGATGTCCCTTGGTAAATTGGCGAGGCTTGCACCGACCACACGCACCGCGTAAGGCAGTACCAGTGCAGCATGTCCGACCAGCAGTGCCAAATTGACTGAACCATCACGGATTAAAACAAATTGGCGCAGCAGTGCCACACCAATCACTAAGCCGGGAATGATTAGCGGACTGGTCAGGGCGGTGCGTATCCATTCGGTTTCTGGAAGGCGGTATCTCTGCAAGGCATAAGCGGCGGGGATACCAAGCAGCAAGGCAATAACCGTTGCACCAATCCCAAGCCATAGACTGGTCACTAGACTCGAGGCAAAAGTTTCGGTTTGTAGCACACTGATAATCCAGCGCACCGAGTACGATTTAGGCGGGAAAATCAGGCTGTTATCGTCCGAAAAGGCGGTCATAAAAACAATCGTAAACGGGGCAATTAAGAAAAAAAGCACCACTCCCAGCACGTACACATTGGTGTTTTTCATGCTGCCCTCGAGCTTCGGCTTCTAAGAGCAGCATTGACTGCCAGCGTGGTCAGCAGCATCACCACCGAAATAACCGTGGTGGCGGCTTCATCTACGGTCACACTGGCTTTTTGGTACAAGAGCGTGGCTAACATCGTGACTCGAGGACCACCCAAAAGCGCTGGAGTGACATACGCCGTGATACAACCCGTAAAGACCAATGTACCACCGATGGCTAGTCCGTCCCTCGTCAGGGGCAGAATCACACGCCAAAAGACTTGCCACCCATTTGCCCCAAGGCTTTTAGCGGCAGCTTGCACATCCTTGGGTAAATTCTCGAGGGCGCTGGTTAGACTCAGTAACATCAGTGGCAGCATCAGTTGCAATAAGCCAATAAAAACCGCACTTTCGGTGTACAAAATGGGAATAGATTCGGTCAGTAAGCCACTTCCCACCAAAGTTTTATTCAGTAGCCCTTCGCGCCCAAGCACCACCAGCCAAGCAAAAGAACGCGCCACTGGCGAAATCATCAAAGGTAAAATAATTAAACCTGTCAATAACCCACGGTATTTTGCCCCAAGCTGCATAATTGCAAGCGCGGCGGGATAACTAACCACGGCACTGACCAAAGTCACCAGCAAAGCAATTCGCACTGTGCGCCAGTAGACCTCGAGATTGAGTTCATCGGTCAAAAAAGTTTGGTAATTGCTAAGCCCAATATTTGAGCCGACCTTAAAACTCTCGAGCAGAAAAGTACCGACTGGATAAATAAAACCGATCAGCAAAAAAAGAACTGAAGGGAACAGTAACCACCATGCTCGAGAGCGATTTGTGTTGATGTTCATAGCCACCTTAAAATGGTCATGGGGCGACTATTAAATCGCCCCGAAAAAACACATGGTTTACAAGAAATTCTCTAGAAATGCTCAGCTAGTTGCTTTTATTACCGCGCAATTTCTTTGTTCCAACGGGCAATCCATTCATCACGGACGTTCAGTAAGTACCCAGCGTCCAAGAAACGCATATTGGCAAATTCGGCAATCGTGGTCAGTTGGGCGGCTTTGGCGGGTTTCAGTTGCACAGTTTTATTGATTGGTGAGTCAACAAGATCGTTGGCTTGGGCGGTTTGCACCCCTTTGGAAATCATATAGTTAATAAATTGATGGGCTAAATCCGTGTTTTTACTGCCTTTGACGATTGAAGCGGTATTCATCAGCCCCACTTGACCTTCTTTAAGCCTTGCCCACGCCAGTGGTTTACCCGTGTTCAGCATTGTTCCCCAAGCAAAACGTCCGATGGGTGCAACCCAAATTTCATCTTGAGCAAATAACGAAGCGACTTGCGAGGATTGATTATAAAAGGTCAAGACATTGGGTTTTAAGGCAGCCAACTGCTTAAAGCCGGGGTCAACATTGGTGTCTGTGCCGCCGTAAGTGCGGTTGGTGGCAAAAACCACAGGGGGACCTTGGGTCGTGGTGATATTCGGTAAAGCGATTCGCCCTTTGAGTTCTGGTCGCCACAAGTCACGCCAAGAAGTAATCGGCGTACTGATTTTATCGGTACGGTACGCTAAGCTAATGGTATAGGCTGTAAAAGCCACGCCATAATTACTACCAAGTGGATTCTTTGCGAAATCATAAATTTGATTTAAGTTCGTAATTTTTCTGGCATCTAAAGGCTCGAGTAAATCTTGTTTAATCGCAGCCCGAGCAAAATAATCGCCTAGCAGTGCCACATCTATGTTTGGGTTGTCTTTACGGGCAATCAGTTTTGCTAGTCGGTCAGCATTATTACCAACTTCATGTACAACTTTACAACCACAAATGGTTTCAAATGGACGGGTGATGTTCTTATCAATTAAAGGTTGATTCAAACCAAAACTCGAGACGGTTAAAGTACGGGTTTGACCCAATGCCAGAGACACAAAAGCCCCTGCCAAAGCAGCACCCGTCAGGACAATAACAGATTTTTTCATGATTCTCTCCTCGAGAACGTTTGGCAACGCCCAATATCCTCGCTTGAACTATAACCATCTCTTAGAGGTCTGGTCAAACTGAACCCATTACAGGTCTGGTCAAACTGAACTTGGGGTCAAGTTTATTTACACTCAGTGGATGTTAAAAAAACACTGGCTAGGCACTTAAAAAAGGTTAAACTGAACACAGATACCAAGACGCATTTTTGTCTTGGGTTTGGCGTGAGGAGTATTTCATTGAAGTATGCAGCAAAAACCCGATTTGTTTTTCGCCCAACCCAATGGCTGGTTGGTATTCTATTTTTATTTGGGGTAGCCGCTTTTTCCAGCCAAGTTGCCCAAAATACCCCTTGGACTCCCCAAGAGTTAAAAAAAATTCAGGGTTTATGGCTTGGGAATTTACCAAAACCACCCAAAGATGGCTCGAATAAATTTGAGAATCTGCCCGAAGCCATAGAATTTGGACAAGTCTTATTTTTTGACAAACAACTCAGTGGCAACCAAGATGTGTCTTGCTCGAGTTGCCATAATCCAGAAAAAAAATTTAGTGATGACCAAAAGTTTTCTGAGGGCATGGGTTTAGCCACCCGCCACACCCCAAGTATTATTGGCGCAGCCTACAGTCCGTACCAGTTTTGGGATGGTCGTGCCGATTCACTTTGGGCGCAAGCCTTGGGTCCACTCGAGAATCCTGTTGAACACGGTATAGACCGCACCCAATTGGTTCGTACTATCTGGCGTTTATATCCCAAAGAGTATCAGCGCCTATTTGCTAACCCCACTGATTTTAATAACCTAGAGCGCTTCCCAGAACATGCCAGTCCAATCGGTAACGATGAAGCCCAAGGAAATTGGCAAAAAATGACAAGCCAAGACCAAGAAAGTGTTAATCGGGCTTTCAGCAACATTGGTAAAGCCCTCGCCGCCTTTGTCCGCACGATCAAACCACAAGCCACACCTTTTGATTTGTATGCCGAATCGTTAATCACAGGTAAAAACCCTGAAATCAGACCTACCGAAGATGAACTTGCGGGCTTACGCCTGTTTATTGGCAAAGCCAATTGTATTGCTTGTCATGGCAGTTCACTTTTTTCAGATCAGCAATTTCATAATACTGGTATTCCCGATGCTGCCTCGGACTTAGGGCGTTTTGACGGGCTTAAACAAGTGCTACAAAACGAATTTAATTGTCGTTCAGTCTACAGCGATTCACCAGCCGACCAGTGCCTGACTTTAGCCCAAGCCGAGCTTGATATGCTCGAGTCTGGCGCAACCCCAAGTAAAGACAATAAAAATGTGGCTGCCTTCAAAACCCCAAGTTTACGCAATGTGATGTTGACCATGCCCTTAATGCACAACGGGCAATTTAAGAACTTAAAACAAGTTTTAGAGCATTACAACCAAGCCCCAAATAGCCAAATGGGGGCTTCGGAATTAAAACCTTTGCGCTTAAACCCCACCGAACTTGCCCAACTGCAACGCTTCCTCGAGACCTTAACCGAAATTGAGGGGCTGCGCTAACCACTGTGCGCTAAACAAAGCGCTTAAAGACCGCTACGGCGTTCTGTCCACCAAATGCATTGGAATTAGAAATAGCGTACTCGACTTGTTGTTCGCGTGGCGTATTTGGAATGTAATCCAAATCAAGTTCTGGGTCTGGGTCTAGGTAATTGATGGTTGGCGGCAAAATACCAGTGTACAGGGCTTGCATTGTGGCAATCGCTTCGATTGCCCCAGCCGCGCCTAACAAATGCCCAGTCATGGATTTGGTGCTGCTGGTCGCCAATTTTTTGGCATGGTCGCCAAACACAACTTTAACCCCTTGGGTTTCGGCAAGGTCATTCATTGGGGTACTTGTGCCATGCAGATTGGCATACCCGATTTGTTCTGGATTAACCTTAGCATTCTTTAGGGCGCGTTCAATCGCCATCACATACCCACGCCCTTCAGGGGCTGGGGCAGTGATATGAAAGGCATCGGCGGCAAGCCCTGCCCCGAGCATCTCGCCGTAAATTCTTGCACCGCGTTTTTGGGCATGTTCGAGTGTCTCGA
>JBEGTV010000187.1:0-5721 GCA_041179225.1 Deinococcota bacterium
GGTTGGTTGCCAATACTGCTACCTCGAGTTGCTGCGCCACAATCGCGGCAGTTAAAGCCCCAAAGAGCATGATTCCCTCGAGCGCAATGTTGACCACACCCGCCCGTTCTGAGTACATTCCGCCAAGGGCAGCGAACAAAAGCGGAGTGGTACTGCGAATGGTTGTGACCAGTACCACCATGATGACTGCAATATCCATTTAAGCATCACCTTCTTTTTTGGCTTGAGTTTGCGCTTTGGGAGGCTCGGGTTTTCTAGCATTGTTGATACTGCGTAAAAAATCACCACTTAAAAAACCCCTTGTGGCAATAAACAGCACAATTAAGGCTTGTAGCACGGTGACAATTTCTCTCGAGATGTCATCCAAGGCTTGGTCAAGCCGCAAACCGCCACTGCCCAAAACCCCGAATAAAATACTCGAGGCAACCACACCAACTGGCGTATTCTGCCCCAGCAGCGCCACGGTAATGCCACCAAAGCCGACGCTATCGGCGGGAATAGACTGCTTTAAGCGGTACTCGGCTAATGCGCCACCCATTGTGAAATGCGTGGCAGCTAGACCACACAACGCCCCAGAGATTGCCATTGCCAAGACTGTGTTTTTAGCGATATTGACCCCACCATACTCGGCGGCTTTGGGACTTAAACCGACTGCCCGAAGCTCAAAACCCCATTTGGTACGCCATAAGAAGACACCAACAAAACCAGCCGCTAGAATCGCAATCACAAATGATAAATTGAGCGCCGCCGTTTGCATTGCACCAGTAATCGGAATTTCACGCAAGCCAAAACCAAGCAACAAACCCGCCACTGCTCCAATTCCAGCCTGAAGCCCCCGAGTTTGCAATGTGCCTTTAGAAAAGGCAAAACCCAGAATCAGCCCGAGCAACAAAAACGGAACTGGTAACGCCATAAAATTAGCCCCATCTCGAGTGATGGCAAACGGTGCCGTGATATTAGAAAGAATTGCTCCCGCCCCAAACTCGAGGCTGCTGGCTTCTCCACCCTCGGCTTTGAACGGCAAGGTGACGGTATTTCCAAAAAATTTATATTCGTTAGAGCCAATTAAAAAAACCAGAATTCCACTGGCGATGTTATTAAGCATAATCGTGTTGATCACTTCCGAAGCCCCAAAGCGTCCCTTAAGCCAGCCCGGTAACGCCCCCCAAAGCCCACCACCAAGCGCAGCCGCAACCACACAAAGCGGCGCGACAATAAACCATGGACCCGGAATGTAAATACCCACAGCCGCACAAAAAATTCCACCCATAATCACTTGCCCCGGCGCACCAATGTTAAAAAGCCCTGTACGGAAACCAAAGGCTAAACCCAAACCCGTAAAAATAAGTGGTGTAGCAAGCGATAAACTCTGCCAAACAGGAGCAAAATCTAGGGTTGGACGGAACTTAGGTAAAATCGAGCCAAATAACATGCTGTAACTAAACCAAAGTAAATCCACTCGAGCCAACCACGTACTGGCAGGGGCTTTCTCGAGTCCGGGCGGGACTTGCAGCAGCAAAATAAGTAAGCCGCAAACAACCAAAGCCAGTAAAATCGAAATCGCAGGAACAACTGCCGCTCTGATGCTCTGAAAAAAACTTGGAAAACGGTTCGCTGCTTGTAAACTCGAGACGATTGCGCCGATACCCGTAAAAAAGGCAAAGAATGCCCAGAGCGAAGGTCCAAAATTGACAAATGGCAAACGCCGATACGCTATGCCACCCGCCAGAAGCGGCGCATGAACCGCATCTAAAGTCATGGCGTAGACCACAAAACTCGAGACGACCAAAAGCACTGTTAATGCCCCACCAACCCAGACCAATTTTGGTTGAAACCACGCCAAGGCAGCCGTGCCAAACAGTGCAAGTAGCGTTAGCCAAATAAACAACGTGGTACTCGAGAAATCGGGCATGGTTTTTGGCAAGAAACCCGTAAAATCCGCAATGCTACTCGGATGCACAAAAATTGCCGCTTGTCCACCAAAGGAGCGTGTGATGGTTGCAAAAGGCAGTACAAAACTCGAGAGTGCTGCCACAGCCGCGACAATGGCAAGGGGAATGTTTGGGCGCGGTTGTAATGAGGTGTTCATGGAAACCTATTCTAATCAAATTCGGCTTGTGATTGCACGAACCAAAAACACAAGATTATGCCAGACTAATCAAGAGTTATTTGGGAAAAGTACAAAACCGAACTTGTCCAACAAAGTTTTGTCTTCAAAGCCTGCTCTGTGCTTCTGCTAAACGCGCTGTGGAAATCGCCACCCGAGACTAGGATTTGCTAAGATTAAACCATGAATTTCAAATCTGGGTTGTTGATTACTGCCTGTATCAGTGCCATCGGATTTTCGGTCTCGAGTGCCACCACTACTCACCGATTTCAAGCCATTAAACAACTTAAATTGCAAGAGGTTCAAACAGCCGTGACTTGCAATTATTGTCATATTAGTCGGTACGGTGGGAATAAATGGAATGCTTTTGGCACGGAAATTCAAATTGCTTATTTTGATAAAGCCAAAGGGGATATTAGTATTGCCCTGTACCAAACCCTTAAAGCCCGTAAAGACTCCGACAAGGACGGTTTTATTGATTTACTCGAGATTGTTGCTAAGACCCTACCGGGTGATAAAAACAGCCGTCCGACTAAAACTGTGGTGGTACTCGAAGCAGAACTTAAACAGCTTGGTGGTATAGAGGCATTTAGGCGTTAAACTCGTTTACGACCTCGTTTTTTTGGTTCTTCGGGTTCGGCTATCGGGGCAGGTGGTGGCTCGAGCCTCAAGATTTGGTTGGGTGTTTTGGTTGGCATTGCGGGTTTACTTGGGGCTGTTACTAAGGGTTTACTTGGGGCTGGGGTTTTCGCAATAATTGTTTTCATGGGTGTGGTTAAACTGTTGTCTTTGGGCTTTACTCGTTTACCTGAGCGGGTTTGTTTGGCAAGGACTCGAGCGGCTTTTTCTGCTTCGCGTTCAGTTAAATGTTCAACAATCTGGGTATGGTCTAGGATTGCCCCTTGAGCGCCAATGGCTTGGGCTGCCATTGCCCCTGCGATATTGGCATAGGCTACGGCTCTTGGTAAGGTAAAATCACTTAGGACGGCATGAGCGAACGCCACGGTAAAAGCATCGCCTGCTCCTGTGGTGTCCAGCACATTTTCTACTGCATACCCCTCGAGTAATTCAGATTCTTTTGGTGTCCAAAGGATTGCGCCTAGCGCCCCGACTTTGATCACCACAGTTTGTAAACCAAGGGCTTCTAGGTTTTCTAAGGCTTCGGAAATACTATTTTTACCTGTGATTCTAAAAAGTTCGAGTTGATTCATTAGTAAGTAATCTGCCGTTTTGACCATCTCGAGTAAACTTGTGCCAGCCGCATTAACTGCACCTGTGCCAAGGTCAATAAAGACTGGGATTTTGGCTTTTTTGGCTTGCTGCATAGCGTTTACGGCGTATTCGCGTTGCGCTCCGCCAATTAGGGCGTAAGCACTGATAATCACGGCATCACTGCCCGTTAGGGTCTTATTCTGGATTTGGGCTGTATCTAAATGCCGATTTGCTCCACTGGCACTAATCATGGTACGTTCTGCGCCTTCGGTGACTAGAATTGTGACGGTACTGGTCATGATGCTTTGGTCGTATTGCAGGGCATCTAAGTTGACTCCACTGGTTTTTAGGTTTTCCAGTGCCACATTTGCAAATGGGTCTTGTCCAACTCGAGCCGCTAAGGTCACTGTGTGTCCAAGATGGGCTGCATGGTATGCCATTGTGCCACCCGCCCCACCGGGCAGCAAGACAGTACGGCTAGGGGTGATGTCCTCACCAGCAACGGGAATTCGTTCAAGAAAGTGCATGTGATCTACGGTGACATCACCAATAACGTAAAACTTCAAGATTTGCTCCTAAAAAGACTAAGAATAGCATCATTGTACTGTATGTTCTTATCATATTCAAAATGGTTTGATGTCATGAAAGCTTGCAGCCTCATAAGTATCGAGTCATTTTATAAATTCGATAGTACCAACTTTAATTTGTCCTTGGCGTACACCAGTGTTTGGGATGCCTTCATCGGCAACTTCAATAAGAAAAACATTACTGCTGACTTGGGCGATACTTGGGGCATTTGCGCCGCAGTAACTTGGAGCAGTGAATTTCTCGAGCGCAATGGTGTAAGACTTTAATTCTGGGCTAACAGTTAAAAACACAATCGGGTAACAACCTGCGCTAATAATGGCTTGGTCGTTGCTGCTGATGCGAAGGCGTAAACTATTGGCTTGACTCGAGGCGACTTGTAATCGCAAAGCGCTGTACCCTTTGATGTCTATGGTTTTTCCGTCGGGTAGGGCGTTAATGCCTACTCCAGCCCCAGCAAAATTGCTACCCGCTTGTTTAGTCAGTTTGTAATCCACAATTACTACGCCATTTTCGCTGCGTAAATTACTGACTTGGGCATCACCCGCTTTTTCGTTGTACTCGGTTTTAATAATTGCTCCACCTTGAATACTTTGGTTGGTGTTGGTAAACCGAGCGAACTCGAGAACTGAAGTTACCGCAGGTGGATTTATTTGGGTTGTAGGGGCAGCCGATGCGACAATACTTGGGGTTTTTAATGCCTCAAGCAGTCCAAAATAAGCGGGTTTGGGTTGGTAATCTGAATCAAAAGGTAAGGGTGCGCCAGCCGCTCGCCAAGAGAAGGCATCGGTGAAACCCCAAGTTACAAAAGCTGTGCATTTCACAGCTAAACAGGTACTCAATAAATCTTTGTAGACTTTGGCTTGGGCAACTAAACGCTCGGCTCGAGGGGCATTTCCAGCTAACGTCACATCAACTTCGGTCAGTTGAACCTCGAGACCAAGGTCACGAAAGCGCTGATAATTTTCTAAAGTGCGTTGCTGCACCACATCAAAATTGCTGTTAACATGGGCTTGGAAACCCACGCCATCTATGGGTATACCACGGGCTTTTAGGTTTTTGACCATGTTGTACACCGCCGTAGATTTAGGGTTTATTCCATCGGTGTTGTAATCGTTGTAAAAAAGTTTGGTGTTCGGGTCAGCTTCTTTTGCCCACTTAAAAACATGTGCAATGTACTCTGCGCCAAGTAAATTATAAAATGGTGTTTTGCGGTAACTTCCATCCTCGAGAATCGCTTCGTTTAGGACATCCCAAGCAAAGACCCTACCTTTGAAATACTTGGCTACAGTTTGCACATGGGTTTTCAGGACGTTTCGTAATTCGTCTTTATTTTGAATAGTTAAAACCCATGATGGCAGCGATTCATGCCAAACCAGTGTATGCCCACGCACAGCTTGTTTATTTTTTTGGGCAAAAGCGATCATGCCATCAGCTGCATTAAAACTAAATTTTCCGCGTCCAGAAGAAAGTGCCGACCATTTCATGATGTTTTCGGCAACAATCATGTTGTATTCTCGAGCCAGCACCTTGGCATAATCTGGTTCAGTGCTGTCATAAAAAATGGGTGCAACTGCCGCTCCCATGTACATCCCCCGCGAGTCGGCTAAACTGCGGAGGGTTTGGGTTGTTTGAGCAGCCGTAAGTGTCGCTGTCAGTGCCACGCCACTTAAAGCCATCAAAAAGAATTGTTTCATGCGTTAGTTTACTATGGAAGGCAAAGGGCGAAAAGCGAAGGTAACGAACTGCCTTTTGCCTGTTCTTAATTCAGTGACACCTTGGACTTGCGTGTTTTATAGCATAGCGCGTAAAATTCC
>JBEGTV010000188.1:0-5702 GCA_041179225.1 Deinococcota bacterium
AAGTTTAACGCTGCTGGGACTAAACAATGGACACGTACCATTGGGTCGAACACCACCGATTACCCCAAGGGCGTAGCAATGAATGCAGCAGGAACAAATGTGTTCATATCTGGTTACACAGCAGGTGCGGTTGATGGATTAACCTTTCTAGGTAGCAACGACATTGTGATAGCTAAATACAGCGCGGCTGGAACAAAACTATGGGTCAGGCAAGTTGGTACAAGCGCTTACGAAAGTACCGATGGTGGCGGTTCAACAGTTGGACCAAGTGGCGATGCCTACATTGCAGGATTGACGGACAGCAGCTTTGCTGGTGTGACCAATGCAGGCAGCACTGATTTCTTACTCCTTCGATTTAATGGAAACTAATTAAAAATCTAAACGAGGCTCGAGGAATAAGCTCGTGCCTCGTTTTCTAGCAATCTGATTGCTTAAACGCCTCGAGCAGCACAGGCTTTGACGTAACTATGGTAATAACTGGTGCAAAAATATGACCCACATGAAAGGTTTTTTGTTCACATTTTGAAAGTCGAAACCACCCGTTTATAAAACGAAATGAGACCTTACTCCAACCGCGCCAACCCGAACCCACAAACTCGAGGACAGAAAACCCATTTGGCTCGAGGATAATCCGAGCCAAGTTTTTGTCTTTTCTTGCCCAAGCATCCCCTACCGCACCAGAGCAAGCCGCACAACGAATCACAGTATTGGCTCGAGCCACGCGCTGCAAATGTCCTTGGGTATTTCGTAAAAAAATCAGCATTGGGCGGGGTGTATCAGGGTTTGCAGCTTCATCCCAAGAGCGCGCTAAGACAATCAAATCGCTTTGTCCATCGTTGTTGATGTCACCTCGAAAAATTCGCATCATGGCATGACGGGCTGGCAGCACCAATTGATTTTGAGGCATTGCGATAGCCGACGAGAACAAAAGTAAAACCAGTAGCCAAACTCGGGTCATATGCTTTCGACTGGCACTGGCACTCGAGCGAGGAGTTCTTTTACCAACCCTTCGGCAGTTATGCCACGAAGTCGCGCTTCGGCACGGAGCATCAGGCGGTGCGATAAAACTGGAATAGCTGCACGTTTAATATCGTCGGGTAAGACAAAACTACGTCCAGCAATACTGGCTAAACCTTGGGCAATGCCTTGCAGTGCAAGACTGGCTCGAGGTGACGCACCCAAATACACCTCAGATAAGCCCCTTGTTGTATGAACCAAGCGCACAATGTATTCACGCAATTCTGGCTCGAGATGAACTTCACGGCTTTTGCTTTGTGCCTCGAGTAATTCTGACGCACTTGAGACTGTACCCAGCATATGAATCGGATGTACACCACGAAGACGATGCAGCACCTCGAGTTCTTCTTCGGCGCTCGGGTAGCCAATGGTGCAACGCACCAAGAACCTGTCCAATTGGGCTTCGGGCAGTCGGTATGTGCCGTCCATTTCGACAGGATTTTGGGTGGCAATCACAATAAAAGGTTTAGGCAGGCTGCGTGTTTCACCATCTGCGCTGACTTGTCCTTCTGCCATTGCCTCGAGCAGCGCCGATTGGGTTTTTGGCGTGGCACGGTTAATCTCGTCTGCCAGAAGTAAATTGGTAAACACAGGACCTTCGATAAATTCAAACCCAGCCCCTCGGTAGACACTGACCCCAGTCACATCTGAAGGCAATAAGTCCGGCGTGAACTGTACCCGCTTAAACCCAAGCCCAAGCGAAACCGCTAATGCCCTTGCCAACATCGTTTTACCCGTCCCCGGCACATCCTCGAGCAGCACATGCCCACCTGCAAGAATGGCGGCTAGTGTAATCTCGAGGGTGGATTCTCTGCCAACAATTACTTTGGCTACATTTTGTTTAATCCGATTTGCAAAGTCTTTGATCATAATTCCCCTGTTATTGATGATATTGATTTGATTCCTAAAAATTCTCGAGGGCTTGGGCATAAAAGCATTTGGCATGACAAGGCGAGGCTTGCCTCGCCCCTACGGTTTATGGATGATGTTTTCTAGGGCTTGTTCGGCGGCTACAGCATGGGTTTCGGCGGCTTGGTTGCCGTAGCGGACTGGTTCGTACAAATTGGTCAGGGTGAGACTGGCGACTTGGGTACTCGAGTTTATTTGGCTGTAACGCACTGCAAATTCAAGTGGTGTTTCGGCGTTGTGGCGTGGGATACCTTGGGTTTGGGCGTACTCGAGAAAGGTTTGATAGGCAATACGAATTCGGTTGGTGGCGTGCTGACTTGGGATATTCGAGAAAAGTTTATTTTCTGGCTCGAGTTCTGGGGTGATTAGGAATTGTTTTCTGGCACTGCGCCAAATTAGGTACGCAAAAAATAAACCAATGGCAGTTAAAATAATGGGTATCCAAAGTGATGTTTGCGTTGGTTTTTGCTCAGCAGTTTCTTCTGGTTGCAGTTGCTCCGCTTGACCTGATTCACTCGAGCCACCCGACAAGGATGAGCTTGTACTGACATTTGGGTTTGAACCACCATTTGGCGCATTCAGTGCCAGTGCAAGCACAGCAATCGCAAGAATCATTCCACCGATAATTGGCATAAAATCCCAGAGTGAATTCTGCCCCGTTTTTTTGCGCTTCTCGAGTTTGGCATTAAACAAAAAGGCTGCTAAGACGATAACTACGCCGAATAACAAGGCATTAGCGGCTTGAAAAAGTGCATTGCTGCTTGACTCGAGGCGCTTGGTGTCTGGAATTTTAATGGGCTGGTTACTGGTGGCTTCTAATCCCAATTTGGGTTGTTCTTTGGGTTGGGCTGGTTGGGCGGCACTGATTGGCGCTCCACCCGTTGGGTCATGGAAAACTTGTGGTTTAGGTAATAAAAATCCTAATGCGGCAATCATCAGCGCCACTAACGCTAATTTTAATAAGGTTTGAGACTCGAGATGATACGGATTTAGACCAATGTACCGTTGTTGTTTTTCCAAAGCTGCCAGCAGTGCCAGTCCAAAAGTGGCAATCAAGCCAAGTACATTCGGCATAAAAATAAGCAATAGCAATGGCGCAAGCCATGCCCAAGGAGTGCTGTCTTGAATGCCATCCAAAGCCATACCCAGCAGATAACTGAGCGCCAGTGTGATAAAAAAAGGTTCAAGCCGATTAAAAAGCGCACTGCTTAAATCAAACGGTGGTAGTAAAAACACAATCGCGGCAGCGTAGACGCTCGAGAAAGGCGCATATTGCCGTGAGCCTTTGGCAACTCGAGCCAACCATGCAAAGAGTGCGGCTGCCAAGGCTGGAATAAGCGACACGCTTTCTGCCCAAGGAATCGCCGCAAACACAAGACACAAGAGTGACATTACACTTCTTGGTTCGGTACTGATTGACTGGGCGGTGCTGGTCACGAGGCAGAACTTACCATTTGCGGCGTAACATCAAGCGGCAAAATTGTGGCAACATGACCTTGCCAAACCAGAAGCGCTGCTAACACCACCTCGAGTTCATCCAGACTCGGGGTTGTACCGTACCGCACACGCTGGTATGCCTCAGTCAGAATTTGGGTTTGGGCTTCTAACTGAGGATGTAAAATCCGCACCAGACCCTGAAATTCAAGCGGCGTTTGGGTTGGACTGCGCCGAATCTCGAGGTCACGCAATAGCACCAACCACCTAAAATAAGCGGCTCGAATGGCATCTTGAGGGGCTAAGTAACGTAGTTTCTCGAGGTCGGAATCATGACTTGGTGATTTTTCGGATTTCACCAGACCTCGTTTTGATTTTTGAATTCGCCACAGCACAAACAGCACCAAAAAGAATAACAATGCCAGCCACATGTTCCCACTCGAGTCAAGTTGCACTTGGAGGGGATTCTTTGGGTTGGTTAAACCAAAAAGAATATAAACCAGCACTGCCCCAGTCAGCATAAACAGCCCTAACCATAGCCAAATCTGATTGGATTGCTTGGGTTTACCAACTCGAGCAGGTACATTGTAACGAAGCATTCTCTGCACATAAAAAAAGTAAACAACCATAAAAATCAGGACAACACCAAAACCGCCAATCCAATTGGTACTTTTAGAATCAGGCACTTGTGATTGATTCGTTGTCACACTAAAAACGTCTGGCGCAGGTGTTTGATTGGGTGCAAGGTTTTTTGTTCCACTCGAGAATAAAAGGGTCGGCAGACTTGGCGGGGTTAAACCTTGCGACTTTGGAAGTGGCAAAAATGTACTTATGAAAGCAATCAAAATTAAGCTCAGTACAATAAAAATCCAGTGCCGACTTAGAGATTGTATTTTGGCAACTCGAGACAACAACAAACTTGCTTGCCACTTGGCGTTAGCAAGGAGCATCAACAATAAAATACCCAATAAACCTAAAGCACTCGGCATCAAAAACCAAAGCAAAGCAGTAGCTCGCCAAGGTTGCGGCGTTTCTTCTTCTAAGCCCCAAATCAGTTGCACGAGGGCATAAAACTCGAGCATCGCTAAGAGCGCCGCCCAACTTTTATCGGTTGCTGCACCACCTTGAAAAAGTAGTGCCAGCAATGCGGGGATACCAATTAAACCCAGACCCAAAGCCCGTACCTTGGCATTGACTGCGCCCAGACCCGCCAGTATCAAAATACTGAACAGCACAGGAAAAGACTTTAATGCAGCAGGTGAAACCACCAAGCTAAACACCAACAGCACAGCAATTAACACCTGCCATGAAAGCGGCTCGGATTTCTCAAAAGGCGGCGCATACGTCCCTAACCGCTTGGCAGGTGTCCAAGCAAAGACTTTTTGCCACCGATTGGTTAGCACAAAATTAAATTAGCATCAGATGAAATCAAAAAGATGACAAGTAAATTATTGCCCATAAATTGTTATAGTGGTCTATATGTCTAAAGACCCAGCCAAACTCGAGAAGGCACTGGCAAAACAAGCGCGGCGTGATGCCCGTAAAGAAAAAGAAAAAGCCAAAAAAGACCGTATTGTTGGTGTTGCTCGCCCTGAGCAAATCAATATCTCTGGAGCGGGTTCATGGTCGTTGCTCGGTTGTTGGATTAACGAAAACTGGCAGAGCCACACAGGTCTTAATCAATTGGTGATTGCTCGTCAAAATGCGGCGGGTATTGTTGGTGTGGGCTTATTTTTAATTGACCTTGGTTGCTTGGGTATTAAGGATGCCCATTCTAGGGGCTTTAGTTCTGAATTTGAATTTAAGAACGAATTACTCGAGGCAATTGCATCAACCGAACCTATCCAACCTTGCAGCTTAGATTTTGCCAGCAAAATGATTCAAACAGCCATTTTATATGCTCGAGGACTGGGTTTTGAACCACACAAAGATGCCCGTAAAGCCATGCGTTTAATTGGCGAGGCGCACCCGGAAAATTGTTTAGACGATATTCCAACCGGCGGTGAGGACGGCAAGCCATTTTTTATCAGTGGACCTTACGATAATGTCAACAAAGTCATGAGTACCCTAAACCGCACTGTTGGGGCTGGAAATTACAATGTCATCATGGGCGGCGGTATGGGTTTCTTGGATGATTTGGAGTACATAGACGAAGATGACCTTGAAGATGATGATTTTGAAGACGACGATGATGCAGACGATAAAATCATAGATGTTCAAGCCCACCCAAAAGAATAACTAGCCCAAAGTAACTTTTAGCACCTTAAAGCCCTTGGCATTGACCACCGTCTCGAGTCTCCCAAGGCTTGCAAGTGGTGTTTCATATGGCAAAAAGTGATTCG
>JBEGTV010000189.1:0-5700 GCA_041179225.1 Deinococcota bacterium
TACGGGCGTGCGGGTTCGAGTCCCGCCCTCGGCACCAAGTGATAAGTAAAATATGTACGGCTATGTAGCTCAGCTGGTTAGAGCACACGACTCATAATCGTGGGGTCGTCGGTTCAAGTCCGACCATAGCCACCAAGAAAGCCCTCGTTAAACACGAGGGCTTTTTGATTAACACTTTACTTTTAGAAACCACTTTTATGCTTCGTTCACTATGGGGAAAAACACCCCTAATTTAAGGGCGAACTGAGTTGTAACTCGAGCAGAAATAGGATTTGGGTATTTTTGTTGCTCTGACTCGAGTTACAACTCAGTTACAGAACCCGCCACTGCACTGTTACCCTTCCCAACTACCTTATAGGTGTGAACGCAGATACGTTCCCTTTAGGAGATAACTATGAAAAAGTCAAACGCATTGAAAACCGCTCTCGCCGCCCTTGCTCTGGTGACTGCACCACTGACTTACAACGCTGTGATGGCTCAACAAACAGGTACAACCAGTGTAGTGCAACAAGCCGTGGATTACTCCAAGACTTTTGTGCAAAAACTCTCAGGTGCTTTGGGTGTAGACCAAACCAAACTCGAGACTGCCCTTAAGACCGCAAGCAACAACACAGTAGATGAAATGCTGAAAAACCAAGACATTACCAAAACCCAAGCCGATCAACTCAAAGCCCAAGTCGCAACAGGTAACTCACCGTTTTTTGGTGCCAATCACTTTGATGAACGCAGACCCGGCATGATGGGTCGTGGCGACCCTCGAAACGGTGGACGCGGTGGCATAGCTGGTATGAATACCAGACCTGATGCCAATATCTCGCAGGTATCCTTGCTCGAGAGTGCTGCCAAAGCCCTGAACTTAAGCATCGTGCAACTTGATGCTCAACTCCGCTCTGGACAAACCCTGACTAGCCTTGCCACCACCCAAAAAGTCAGCCTCGAGACAGTCAAGACTGCTGTCATCACCAACCTGAAAACTCAACTGGATACCAGTGTCAAAGCTGGTACGATCACCCAAACCACGGCTGACCAGATTCTGGCTCGCGCTCAGACCGAAGCGAATTTCGGTCTGATGGGAGGTCGTGGCGGCAAACGATAAGTTAAAAGTGTGTTCTCGAGCAGAAGGTTTATACCTTCTGTTTTTTAATATATGTTAAGGCTTATAACGAGCCTTTGAGGTCAAAACACTTTTGATTTTTAGAGAAACCCCATAGTAAACGGTTTGACACCAACAGGCTTCGTTGTTTAGGATTCACATCGATGAATAAGTGGTGCTTTCTTATCTTCGTTGTGTCAACACTGATTTTTTCCTGCTATAGCAGCGCTGCACAAAGCCTTGTTTCATCAGATGTTTGCGGCGAATTATTGCCAGCCCAAACCTCCACACTTCCCTTACCCAAAAGTGTCACTGGGCGGGTTGGTTTCTTTGCTGATTACTACAAAAAAGGTGAATCGTCCCCGAGTCAGAGCATTGCTTACGGAACAGTCAATACCTTTTTCCCAACCATCAGCATGTACAAATCACTGGTGGTTTTTGATGCGCTCCAGAAAGTTGACCAAAAACGCCTTGCACTCAATCAAAAATTCGTCACCACACTACAAAATCAGAGCATTGAGAAATTCCCATCAGGTAGCAATTCATTGTCGTATTTGTTGCAACGAGCCATCCAACGCAGCGACAACACCGCCAGCGATATTGTTCATTTAGCCGTTGGTCCTAAAGCCCTTGCTTACAGCGTGAAAAGTAGCAGTCCATGCACCAATGTTTTGATCACCAACAAAGCCTGGTGGGGAACACAAGGCGGACTCTTTCCACAGGTTATAGGCAAAGACTTGGCAAAGGGAAGCAAAAATTATTACGACTTGCCCTTTGAGGCTCGAGTCGAAACGGCGGGCAAGCTGGTTGCCGCCTCGATGAAGGTCACTGGTCAACAAGTGGAACTTTCGCTGGACAGGTATTTTTACGGACCGAATTACACCGCCAAAATCGAGTTTTGGTTGCAAAACATCACCACCCCGCAAGCCTATACCCGCCTGTTCTACGGACTGTTTGCAAATTCTACCCTCAGTCCCAAATCACAAACCATCTTTCGTGACTTGATGAAGTTGGGGTGCTGTTATCAAATCGGTGGTCCGCTGCCCGTCACTTACCGCGCTGCCAAAATTGGTTCTGGTTGGAGGATGCTGACCCTGAGTGGTTACACCGAACTGAAAAACGGTGATAAACTCGTCTACACCTACATGAATGATCAGTCGGATACCAAAGACTCCAACGCCATGGATAAACAAATTCGTGTGGTCAACCAATGGATTGACCTGAACTTAGCAAAAATTGCAGGTATCAAATAAAGGTGTACCACTGCTCAATTTATTTGTAAATATCTGTTACAATCGCTAAGAAAAGCCATAGTTATGCTAAGCATGGTAAAGAGGGAAGCGTGACTTTCAACTGTTGTTTAACTCGAGAATCCAATGTGCGGCATAATCACTAGATGGTCACTTGAGCCTGTTAAACACGATTCAATTGTAGGTATGATGATGTATTGACCTTTCGAGCCAAGGAAGTTTTCTTGGTTTTTTGCCTTGCAACAGTAATTGGAATTCTTAATGCCTGAACACGAGTGGTGTAGCTGAGAAACGAAGGAGAAGTAGAATGTTGCTATTAAACCGGACTGCTATTGTCTATGGTGCATCAGGTGCTGTTGGTGCTGCCGTTTCCGAAGCCTTTGCACGAGAAGGGGCATTTGTGGTTCTTGCTGCACGGACACAAGGTCCACTTGATTCGATACACAAGCGGATTAGCGATGCTGGGGGTAAGTCCGTTGTGTTGCCTGTTGATGCGACTTCACCAGAGGATATTGAGCGCCACCTACAAATTGTTTCCAAGCGATACGGAAATGTGAACCTAATGTTCAACGCGACTTCATGGGCTGATACTCAAGGAACAGTATTAACTGAGATGCCTTTTGAAAATTTTTTAATGCCAGTTAGAATTGCATTAACGACATGGTTCTATAGCGGAACAATTCTTGCTAGGCACATGGCTCAACATGGCGGTGGCACTATCCTTGGTATCACTGCCAATGCTGGTCGTCAAGCTTTTTCGAGCGTCGGTGGATTTGGTGTAGCTTGTGCAAGCGTTGAACATTTTCTACGGCAATTAGCAGCAGAAAATGGTCCTCATCAGGTGCGTGTGTGCTGGGTTCGTTCGCCCGGCTCACCTGATGCTTCGGGCGTTCGGGAAGCATGGGAGCTATTCGGGCTTGAAAGAGCAATGACCTTTGAAGAAGTTCATCGGGAATTTGCTAAGGATACGCCTCTTCGTCGTATTGCTGGACTGATGGAAGTGGCGAATGCGGCAGTCTTACTTGCTAGTGACCTTGCTTCAAGCATGACTGGAACGATGGCGAACGCGACAGGAGGAGCGCAAGTTGATTAGGCGTTGAACAAGAAACAATTTCAGGGGTGAAATCAAGTTAAGAAGGTACCCCCTGAACCCCATTAGGCAGGAAGCCTATTAACCCACTGGTGACTTCTTGCCTGCCATCTGATTTTCACAAGATTTTTTTATACTGCTGACCATGAGCGTAAAAATATGGTCTGTGGGTTTGGTGGCAGTGATCCTTGCAAGTGGTGCCGTTTGGGGCGCGACTCAAATCTCAAGCGCTTCGGAAACCCGTTCAGGGCATAGACATTCACCTGTTTTGATGCAGCAAAACCTACCACCGTTATTGTCTTACGTCCCCAAGTATTACGAACATGTCAAACCGATTCTCGAGCGCAGTTGTGTCGGTTGCCACAGTACAGGCAACATTGCGCCTTTTGCCCTCGAGACGGCTGCCCAAGCCGCACCAATGGCACGAACTATTCAAAAAGCTGTCCAAAATAAATACATGCCGCCAGTCACGGCAGGCGGAGCAACTCCAGCTTTATTGCATGATAAACGACTGAGTAGCGAAGAAATTGCGATCATCGCTAACTGGGCTTGGGCTGGCGCACCACTGGGCAAAGAAACCAATTTCAGTCAAGCTGTCTCGAGTAACCAAAAACGCAATCCAGACTTGGTGCTAACCCCAAAATCGGAATTCTTGCCTGACGAGCGCTTGACCGACGAGTATCGCTGCTTTATTTTTGACCCCAAACTGACCGAGCCGCGCTTCATGGAAGCATATAACATTGTGCCAGCCAACAAGAAAATAGTGCATCACGCAGTTATTTTTCAGATTGATAAATCCAAAGCCGAAAGTGCCGTACAACTCGAGAACAAACAAAACGATGGACGACTTGGCTACCCTTGTTTTGGTGGTCCTGGCAATAACCTGGGCAGACCCAACATTATTGGTGTCTGGGCACCAGGTCAAGGCGCAGTAGATTATCCCAAAGGCACAGGCACACAAATCCAGCCTGGTGATGTGCTGGTACTGCAAATGCACTATAACCTACTGGCAGGTAAAGGCACAGACCAAAGCAAAGCTGAATTGTTCTTTGCACCAAAATCAGTTGGTGTGAAACGCATGAATTCGAGTATTATCCTTGCCCCTGTCGAAGTGCCTTGTGCTGGAATGTACCCCACCGACCCCAAAGACCCTTGTCATCGTGAGGCTGCTTATACTCGAGCTGAACAACTGGGTGACGAAACTGCCACACTATTCAAAAACCCTGGGCTGCTGAGTTTTTGCGGCAGTACCTTAGAAAAATTCACCACTGGTTCGACAGGCAAAACCATCAATCAATGCACCTTCCCGCTTCGGATTGGTGCAGAACAAAACCTTGCAATTTACGGGATGCTTGGACACATGCACTTACTTGGTCAAAGTATCAAGCTCGAGTTGATTCGGGCAAATGTCGCACAGACTGTTCTGGAGATTCCACGTTGGGATTTTCATTGGCAAAGCAGTTATTGGCTCGAGAAACCAATCGACTTAAAAGTTGGCGATCAGGTCAAAATCACTTGTGAGTTTAACAACACCCCAGAAGTCCAACCTGAAATCGGTGGAACTCGAATCAAACCACGTTATGTGGTTTGGGGCGAAGGTACAGTTGATGAGATGTGTTTAGGGATTTTGCAGATTGGTCAGAAGTAGCGTGGCAAGTACCATCTCGAGTCATCACGAATGAACCTTCTGCCCCCATTTTCAATGCCACAATTTGACGCACACCCATTTCAAATAAACCGTGGAATCTTGCTAGCATTGATTGTCTCAAGATAATCTATGAGGCTTGAGCCAGTGATTCGGGCAACGTGCTTTTGTGGGTTGATATGCTCGAGCATCGTTCGGAATTCATTTGTAGATTGAACCTCGAGTCTTGTAGGGGTTAAGGGACTGGCTTCTTACCTTGAATCCACCTTATCACCAAGGTGAAGAGACCACCAAAACCGACCTTGAAACCGAAGTCAAAGACGGCGCTCAAGCCTTAAAACGCGCCCATGCTGGGGTTCAGCTTTGGGTTGGGTTTGCTGCGCTTGGTTTTAGCAATCCAGACTGGCAAGAATTTTTAGATTTAATGCTTGAATCTGCACCGCGAATCAATGAATTTTTAATCGTTCCAAAACGCAGAAACTCGAGTCTTGTCTTTAATTAACGTGAGTTCGGGTTAAAGTTATTTACAGAAAATACCACTACATTCTGCTCTCATAGAATAAATTAACATAAGAAGCGTCCTCCTGTACGCTGTAATTGCAACAAAACAACAAGGAGGACA
>JBEGTV010000190.1:0-5663 GCA_041179225.1 Deinococcota bacterium
CATCTGGTGCTAAGTGGCACAAAAGTACGTGAGCTTTTAGCGGCTGGCGAACCATTGCCAAGCGAATTCTCGAGACCCGAAGTTGCCGAGGTATTGCGCGCCGCCTATGCGGAGAATCCATGAATCCAATTGTTCTGGTACTGCTCGGGGCTGTCACGGGTGGACTGATTGCCACGACTGGACTGGGTGGTGGGAGTTTGCTGACCCCTGCGTTGCTGTTTTTGGGCTTACCGACTCCTGTCTTAATCGGTACGGATTTACTAATTGCTAGCATCACCAAAATTGGCGCGGGTTGGCGACACCAGCGTGAAGAAAACATAGACTGGAAAATTGTTTTTCAACTTGCGATTGGCAGCATCCCAGCCGGTTACTTAGCCAGTTTAGCCCATGTCAAAATAGAATTTTTACTTAAATTACTGGCGGTTGCGCTTGTGCTGACGGGTCTGAGTATTTTAGAGCGCCAACGCCGCTTAAATCAAAAACCAGCCAGTCTCGAGTCAAGTGCCGACACACCAAGACCATTCTGGGAGCGCATCCCACTCCCGATTATTGGCGCAATTGTTGGGGTTCTGGTCGGCTTAACCAGTGTTGGTAGTGGCGCAATGCTGGCACTTGCCCTGACCTTTATTCGCCCAACCCTAACAGGCTCGAGATTTGCGGGTACAGATGTGGCTCATGGTGTAATTATTTCCTTGGTGGCATCCATTGGTCACGCAAGCCGCAGCGCCATAGATTTTGCTGTGGTTGGCTGGGTTTTACTTGGGGCGTTACCTACCGCTTGGGTCATGGCTGGTGTTTCTAAAAAATTTCCAGAACGCTACTCTAAACCATTGCTTGGTGGGGTCATGACCTTCGTGGGTACAGTATTATTTTTGAAATGAATTAGGTTCTTTCATAGGGTTCAAAAAGTTTATTAAATTCGTCCATGGCAAATCGGTCAGTCATGCCCGCCAAATAATCGCAGACGGCTCGTTCTAAACCAACTTTTTCGACTCTGGTTTGATGATTATTGGGCATCATCTTCGGGCGACTGGTGAACGCCTTATACAAACTGGTGAGGATATGCTCGGCTTTGTGAACTTGGCGCATGACTCGGTGATGATAATAAAAGTTCTGGTACAAAAAACTTTTGAGTTCTTTAAGCATGATTGTTGCTTCCTCAGAATGAGCAATCAGGGGTTTTTGGGCAGCCCGAACTGCCCCAAGCGAACCAATGCCCTCGAGATTTTGGCTGCTGGTCTGTACAACATCAGTAATCACCCAGCCGAGCATTTCTCGAATCAGTACACGCCGCTCAAACTCAGTCAGGTACTCGGGATTAAAACCAAGTTCTGCCGTGAAACGCTGCCAAATACTCACCTCCACCAATTGCCGTGCCTCGAGTAACCCAGAGCGCAAACCATCATCTAAATCATGGGCGTTATAGGCGGTTTCATCGGCTAGATTGGCAATTTGCGCCTCAAGCGAAGCCCGCCATGTTGGTTCAAATTCCGCGGCATCCGAGACATCGTATTCGGATTCGTGCTTGACAATTCCTTCTAAAGTTTCCCACGCCAGATTAAGCCCGTCCCAATTTTCGTAACGTTTCTCGAGTTTGGTCACAACCCGCAAAGATTGTTTATTGTGGTCAAAACCACCGTGCGTTTTGACTAAACCATCCAGAATCTTCTCGCCAGCATGACCAAAAGGCGGATGCCCAAGGTCGTGACTAAGCGCAATTGTTTCAGTTAAATCCTCATTGACCCCAAGCGCACGGGCAATGGTACGTCCGACTTGGGCTACCTCGAGCGTATGGGTTAAACGAGTGCGGTAATAATCGCCTTGGGTGTTGGTAAACACTTGGGTTTTATACTCGAGCCGCCGAAACGCGCTCGTGTGCAGCACCCGATCACGGTCTTTTTGAAAAGCAGTTCTAAACGCACTTTCGGATTCAGGAAATAACCGTCCTTTGCTTTGCGCGGCTTGCACCGCATACGGGGCTAGGGAAAGGCTTTCGATTCGTTCTAAATCGCTTCGGGTTCGCATTCCTTAGTGTACATGGTTGTACTGCTCGAGTAATGCAAAATCAAGACCTATGCGGTTCGAGAATCTGGTGTTTTGGTTGCGTTGGTCAAACAATTTTGCAATACGCTTCATCTCCTCGAGAATCGTGGTTTCAAGAAGTGCTGTGCTGTGAACTGACTGCCCTTGGTAGAGTGGGTTTTCTTTGTTCCAATCAAGTTCAATTGTTTTGACATTGTGTTGTTTATAGCGCTCAAACAACGGTAATGTGTCGCGCAGCACATCAAATCGTCGTTCTAAATCCAAGGTTTTGAAAATCCAAGGCAAGTGCCGCTCGAGTAATTTTGTAGCGGCTGGCACCTGATTGCTGTACGCAAGGTACGCTAAATTGACCGTGGCAATCCGCAAAAAGGCTTCGTCTTTAGCGATTTTTTTGAACATCTGATGATGCACGGCTGCTTGTTCGAGTTGCCCGAGTTTCAGCATTGGTTCAAGAACCACTGCATGGGTCACATGCGGTACACGATTACAACTCGGAGCGCGTTTGGCAAATAATTTCTGGGCTTTCTCGAGTCCGAGTTCTAAATTCCCCAGATAAATCTGGTACTGCGCTTCGAGATGCTGCCAACAGGCGGAGCAATCTAAATCCTTGGGCTTAAACTTTCGCCAAGCCGAGTAATGCTGTTCAATCAGGGCAGTATCGCCAAGATGAAAAGCGTACTTCAAAGCAAATTCGTGGTATGTACCAAGCGGCTGTTGGTTTTTCTCGAGCCGAGTTTTGAAATCGGCTAAGGCATTCTCAATTTGAGTTTTACTGATGTGCGGAAAACTCCAGAGCGTACTTAAAACCCGTTTGTACGTCCAGAGAAGCGCATATCGCCATTGGTTAAAGGTTTTTTGGTCAGCATCGAACTTGGCTAAACACCATGCAAATGCCACCAATTCATGTTCGGGTCTGCCCCAAGCATTAGCGGCTTCCATCAGGTCATTGCGAATTTCAAAAGCCAGTTCAACATCGCCTAGTGCATCGGCTAATTGCACTGCCTCGAGCAATAATTCGATTTTGCTGTCACCCTCGGGCATTTGCCATGCTTGATTGATTAAATTCTCTATTTGTTCAAAGTTCATAGCGCCTCACTTTTAGTTTGGCGCAAAGGAATATGGGGTACACGCTCGAGCCAATCTGGGAAATCGGTGATTCGATCCATAAAAGCAGTCGTGCCATTACGAGTATCAAACAAAGCTGCTATCTGCTCGAGTTCAGATAAAAAATAAGTTTGTAACTCGAGAATACTGTAGCCTTTTTCTTGTGATTTGATCGTAAAATTCTTTGGCAACTGCATTTTTACAGTGCTTTGCTTATTTTCAAGTAATGCCTTCCACAAGGGAATTAGGGAGACATAAAAATCAAACCGAAGGCTGAGGTCGTTTTGATCGAGCGCCCATGATAAGTGTTTCTCAAATAGCTTGATTGCGCTTGGAAGGTTCTGGCTGAAGACCAAAAATTCGAGGTGAAGCCCAATATGATTTAAGAATTCAAAATCGTTTTTAATGGCTCTGTACCCTTTTTTGTGAAACTGCATGGCTTCGGTATACTTTTTTTCATGCAGCATTGAACGCAGCATATAAGCAAAAGTGATTTGCGGAATTTCACCGCAACGCAAGCGACCATTAAAAATAGGTTCAGCCATTTTTAATGCCGCTTCGTGCTGACCCAAGGAAGCTAAGTATTGGGCATGAAAATTGGTTTCGCAGGCTTGGCAATCGCTCAGGTAACTGCGAGGCAGTTGTTGCCATAAATTCATCTCTTGGGTGGCAAGGGCGTTATCTCCACGATGATATTGGTACTTCCAACGCAGAAAATGCAGCACTCGAGGGTTCTCACCGATCTTCTCGAGTCGCCGTGCAAAATCTTCTATTGCAGCTTCGATTTGCTTAGCACTCATGCTCGGAAAACCATTCAAATGATTCACAGCCCATTTGTACTTCCATAAAATGTCCCAATCTAAAAAAGGGTTAATTTTGCCTTTATCAAGTTGCCCTAAAATCCAAGCAAAAGCTGGAAAAATCAGTTCACTGCGTCCACCAAAGGCGGCTGATTCAATCAGTTCATCTCGAGTTTGATACCCAAGGTCAATGTCCCCCAGTGAATCTGCCAAATCAATAGCTTGTAACAAAAGCTCTATTCGCACGGCGGAATTATGGTCAAAACGCTCGGCTTGCTCGAGCAAAAGCTGAATTTGATCAGTTGATGGCACGGCTCACCTCGCTGGACTGCAAACCAAATTCAATTAAGGCACTTAACCCATTGGTCAGGGTTTTTAATTCATGGCTTGAAAGCGGATGATGCCCAAGCAGTAAGGCTTGAATGTAGAGTACATCCACCACCCGTTTGGACTGGGCAGTGTCGCCAAGGGCTGCCAGACGGCGCACCAGAGCATTAGACATATTGAAATACATTTGTCCACGCATACTTTTCGCACCTCCAACGGTTTTTAGATTCTCGAGAACCCCACTAAAAAGGTCAGAAGCCACTTCTTGAGCAGTCTCGAGACTACGCACATACCGTTGTTGGGCGCTGGTCACGAATAATGTTGGTAAATCGGCTGGCTTAAAATGCAGCAATTCCACACCGCAATTGTTTGGCTCGAGTTGTGCCTTTAAAACCCGCAGGAATTCAAAACTGTTGTTGCGTTCGGTAATGCTGAGTTCTTCAAACCGATCAGCAAAAAAATCGGCTTCGATCCGTTCGACTTGCACACCAGAAGTCACTTGGGCGAAGCGCTCGAGTAAGTTGGCAGCATAGACATAGCCGCCATTGATGATATTAAAGCCTTGCGCTCCTGCCACTCGCGCCATTTGATTAAATTGTTCGATGCTGGTGGTGTAATGCACCACACTGGCTTGCACCGCTTGGAGTTTTTCACGGTAAGCTGGCAGGGTCATACTGCCACTCGAGGTTTCAAATTCTAAGTGCGGAATAAACATATGAAATAAATCGGTATTCTCGAGCGCCAAAGCCCGTAAGGATAAATCGTGCAAGTGCAGCAATTGCTTAAACTTCTCGGGGTTCTGGCTAGACAAATCCGACAAATACGCCTGTAAAATCTCGCCAATTTCAATTCGGGCTGCTTCAAGACTCGAGTCCTCAGCAAAACCTTCACGCGAAGCCATTGGTTTTAAGGAATTTGAATTGACCACCAATTTCACAAAAAAAGCCCATTCTGGTGCGACATCTTGGGTATCATCGGCAAGCAACATGTTTTTTAAGTACACCAGATGCTTGGTTTTGGTCGCCAGACTTGGAGTCCACGGCACAACCAATGCCACACCATCTATTGAACCAGCTTTGGTTTTAATCTCCACCACGTCAAATGGGTCGCGCCCAAGAACACCGCGCCCAAACTCGAGCAGGGCGGCTTGGCGTTCTTCTGTGCTGTTGAATTCACGCCGCCAAACCGCGCCACCAGCGTTAATTTGGCTCGTCTCGAGCAGCGTTTTTAAGAAAATTGGGTACGGCAATAAGCCACCGTAATACTTGGCGAGGGTTGCCACTTCGTTTGCATCAAAGAATTGTTCAAAACCCGCTTTGGCTCGTAATGTGACTCTCGAGCCAACTTCAAAGAGCGCATCTGACAGGGTTTGCACCGAGTAATTACCTT
>JBEGTV010000191.1:0-5650 GCA_041179225.1 Deinococcota bacterium
CAAGGCTCATCGCCCATAGCTGATAGCCTACCCGCCTATCGCCACCATTGTACGTTCCCGAATTTGTGGCAATAAATCCCCCATGCGGTCTTTGCGCTGGGCTGCCTCGAGTAGAACATCTATTAGAGCTTCTATCGGGTTGGGGCTTTCAAACGCGGCATTGGCATCAAGTTCACGGTCAGTCAGTAAACACGGTCGGACTTTACGGTCAGCCGTTAAACGCATTCTCGAGCAAGCCCCACAAAAAGGCTCAGAAATCGGGTTGATAAAACCGAGTGTGCCTTGACTGTTGGGGATTTTATAAACTCGAGCTGGGCTGCTTGGGTCGGTAGGGACAACTTCGAGTATCCCGTACACCTGTTCTATTCTTGCTTTGACGGTTGCTCCTGCCAAAAAAGCACTGTTGTACGATTCCAAGTCTGAATTGTTTAAGTGCATATATTCAATGAACCGCACGTGCAAAGGCTTTTCGAGCGATAATGCAGCTAAGTCCAGCAGTTCGGTGTCGTTAATGCCGCGCATCGAGACGGCATTGAGTTTAACGGGGTGTAAATTTAACTCGAGGGCTAGGTCTATGGCATCCAGCACTTGTTTAACATCTCCGCCACCTGTGGCTTGCCTAAAAATACTGGGGTTTAGGGCATCTATCGAGATGTTGACCCGATTTAAGCCCGCCTCGAGCAATTCTTTGTGCCGTCGTCTGAACATTGTGCCATTGGTGGTCATGGCAATGTCTTTGACTCCGAGTGTGGCTCTGGCATTGTCCATCATTTGTGGTAATTCTTTGCGTAGAAGCGGTTCACCACCAGTAAAACGGGCAGCATCTAAACCCAGTAACGCCGAGGCTCGAACAAAGTTATCCACATCTTGTACACTCAGTCCCCCTCGAGGTTCGGGGTGTGAATCGGTCAGTGGGTCACAGTATGCACAATGAAAATTGCAACGCGGTGTAACAGAAATGCGTAAATCACGAATGATTCGCCCAAAACGATCAATCAGCACAGTTGGGCGTTCAAGATTTGACATATCGTGTATTCTAAACCGATTTTGCAAGTGGCAATGTGGTCAGTGAGACAAGAAATAATTCATTTGGCAGATGCAAAAGCAAAAGCTGCTCCATAGACTGGGCGAACTCGAGCCATCTCGAGCCAATGGAGGTATTTTATGGCAAAACGAATTGGTGAATTAGAACAAGGTTACTTTTGAGGTCATGAGCAAACGACGCAAAGGGTATCCTTAGTGAAACCAGAGTCAAACGCGGTCAGCGAGTCGTGCATGGCAATAAGGAACTGCTCGAGAAACTTGGACGCAACGACCCTTGTCCGTGTGGTTCTGCAAAACGTTTCAAGCACTGCTGCATGAAAACAGGGCATTTTTGATGGCGTGCAACGAGCTTATTACAGTCGGTAGGAGCAAAAATCGCTCCTATTTTTTATTCTTGAGGTACACTAAAAGCCATGCGAAAAGTCTTATTGGGTTTGGCAATTGGTACGGCTGGGTTGCTTAGCGTCGTCTCGAGCCAAGGGGCAGTGACGAGCGGTTTGTTATTTGGCTATAACGAAGCAGGCGCGTATAAAACCCTTTGGGTCGCGCCCCAAAATGGCAAACTCAGTTTGGTGCGTCAGGGTAAGGATGTGCTTGTGCCGCGTCAGTCGGGTTGGTGGCGGGTTGGCTCGAATACCAGCAGCGCCAAGGGCTTAGAAAACCAACAAAGTACCAAACAATTTATTTTTGCCAATCCTGCCAGCAGTAGCTCTAAGGGAATACCCCCTAAGTTTGATCCTGAATGCGAGGAGCAAGAAACCACCGATTTACTGTTTGTGCATGAACAATACTTAGCCGTAGAAAATTCTGGTGGTGGCTACTGCAAAGGTGCAGCGCATCCGTGGGCAGCCAGTACCTTACAGGTAAGGTATTTGGATTTAGTTCAAAAAAGTGGTGGAACGAGCAGCATCACCAGTCCAGAACCTAATTTTGTTGAATTAACCGATGCCATAGATGAAATCGCCCAAGACCAATTTTATAGAGCCGGTGATGCTTTTTACAAAAAACTAACTGCCGAACAACAAGATACCTTTGAAAAAAGCCCCAATGCCACCAACTGGGCTTTGATTCGTCGTAATGGACAATGGGTGATTCGCGGTAGGCTTGGTTATGCTTACGAAGCAGTTCGCAATGCCTGCTGCATAGATTTTGATACGGGTGTGACCACCACAACTTCGCTTGTCGGACATGACACACTGGCTGTACCTTGGAAAACCCTACAAAGTCAAAATAAGAACATCATAGATGCCTTCTCGAGTCCAAAAAAGGACGTGCTGTTCACCCTCGAGAAAAAATTATTAACAGCTTATGCAGTTCAGAACGGCAAAGTTGGTGCGGTTCTGTTAAAAGTGCCTTTTAAGAACAATGTCTCTCCTGTCATGATTGAATGGGCAAACGCTGGCAGTGTCAGCCGTTGGACTGGCGACATTGGGAAATTCTTAAAATGAAAAAAGCACTTTTTGTTTGGGGTGGCTGGGACGGGCATGAACCTCAGCAATGCGTTGACTTATTCGCCCCGATTCTCGAGGAAGCTGGTTACACTGTAACCATTTCTGATACGCTCGACACGTATTTAGACACAGCATTCATGGGTTCTTTGGACTTAATCGTACAGGTTTACACCATGAGTACCATCACCCCAGAGCAAGAAAAAGGGTTACTCGAGACCATCAAAAATGGTACGGGTTTCGCGGGTTGGCATGGTGGCATGGCAGATGCTTTTCGTAACAATACCGAATACCAATTTATGGTTGGTGGTCAATGGGTAGCGCATCCCGGAAACATCATCGCATACACAGTTAATATCATTTCAGATGACCCTATTGTAGCGGGAATACCCGACTTTCAAATGATTTCCGAGCAGTATTATATGCACACCGACCCCAGCAACCAAGTGCTTGCCACCACAACATTTGGTGGTGAGTACAACGATTGGATCAATGGGACTGTCATGCCTGTGGTCTGGAAAAAGCAGTGGGGGAAAGGCAAAGTTTTTTACTGTTCACTTGGACATGTCCGTAAGGATTTTGAGTCCGTAGAAGCCAGAGAAATTGTGAAACGCGGTCTTATTTGGGCAACCCGTCAAACCCGCAACTCCCCTGTCCAAATCTAAACATGCAAGCATTTGAACAGGAATTATACCCATTTTTGAATTTATTACTGAATTTCAACTCGAGTCAACCAATGCGAAAAATCCGAGTTACGCCCACGAACCACATCCTCAAAGGCTGCCCTGAGCTTAGTGGTGATTGGGCGGCTCGAGTCACCGACAGGGCGCTTATCCACTTCACCAACAGGAGCAACTTGAGCGGCTGTACCGGACAGAAAAATTTCATCGGCTAAGTACAATTCCGAGCGGTCAATTTCGCGCTCTAAAACTGGAATCTCTAAGTAGCGGGCGAGTTCTATCACACTGCGCCGTGTAATCCCCTCGAGAACATCGGCTGTAATTGGGGCGGTTATCAAGACACCATCACGTACCATAAACAAATTTGCAGCACTAGCTTCGGCGATTTTACCGCGTTCGTTCATCATGATTGCATCGTCGTAACCGTTTATTTGGGCTTCATCTTTGGCGATAGAACTGTTCACATACGCCCCACCAATTTTGCCTCGGGCGGGGATGGCATTGTCCACCACACGCCGCCAACTCGAGACCATTAGACGCAACGGACGGTCTTCGCCAAAGTAATTGCCAAGGTTCATCATATAGACTGTGAAGCCACCACCAGCGTGACCAATGCTTGGACCTAAGCTCAGGTCAGATTTATAGGCAAATGGGCGGTAGTAACAATCGGTATTCGGAGCGTTTTTCTTGGTGAGTTCAATCACGGCATTTTGCAAGTAAGCTACATCGCCGGGTAATTTGATTTTCAGTAAGCCAGCACTTCTCGAGAAGCGAAGCATATGCTCAGGCAATCTAAAAATACTGATTGCGCCGTCATCGCCGCAGTAGCCACGAATCCCGCCAAAACAAGACAAACCGTATTGCAACGCCAGCGTTGCGACCGAAACATTGGCTTCTTCAAATCGCACAATGTTTTCCTTAAAAAAAGCGTACTCAAGAAATTGATTATTTGCCATAGTGATCCTTTTTCAAGAAAATACTCAACACCAAAATTACGGCGTTGAGTATTTGGGAAATCTGTTTATTTAGATAACTCACCAATCAAAGCAAACATTGGTAAGAACATACCCGCTACAATCACACCGACAATCGCACCGAGGAAAATAATCATAATCGGTTCGATAGCAGCCGTTAGTTGATCCACAGCTTCATCCACTTCACGTTCGTAGTAATCAGCGACTTTATCAAGCATCGTGTCTAAACCACCCGTTTCTTCACCAATAGCAACCATCGAAACAACCATTGGTGGGAACACATCCACGGCTGCTGCCATTGGTTGCGACATCTGCTCACCCTGCATAACTGCATTTTTGGCGTTTGTTAAAGCATCTTCAACAATCGCGTTATTCGATGTGCCACGGGTAATATCGAGAGATTCAATGATGTTCACACCGCTTTTAATCAGCAAAGATAAGGTTCTCGAGAATGATGCCAGCGAAGCCTTAGAAATGAGGTTTCCAAATACAGGAGCTTTCATTTTGAAGCGATCAATCACATGCCGACCTTGGTCGGTTTTGTAATAATAATGGTAAGCCACAGCTAAAGCACCAATAATTGCCACCATTAAAATCGTTTGATTTTGCAGAAAATCAGAAACAGTCTGTAAGAAAATCGTGAGGGCTGGCAAACTGGCGTTCGGATTGACATCTTTAATCATTTTAGCGAACTGCGGTACGATGGTGGTCAGCAAAAAATACGTGACCAGCAAGGCAAAAACCAAAACGATGGTCGGGTAGGTCAGCGCACCACGAATTTTGCCACGCAAAGCCAAGTCTTTTTCTTTGAAAATCGCCACTCGGTCAAGCACCGTGTCAAGCGTACCTGAAACTTCGCCAGCCCTGACCAAGTTAATAAAAAGGCGATCAAAGACATTTGGGTATTTAATCAAAGCATCTGAAAACGGAATACCGCTTTCAACAGTTTGACGAATATCTCGCAAAATCTTCTTTAAGCCCTTATGTTCAGACTGGCGTTGCAAAATGGTCAAAGACTGCACCAGTGGCAAACCAGCATCAATCATGGTTGCCATTTGACGCGCAAAAATTGCCACAGGTTTTAAGCCGGGGGTTTGGTTTTCTTCATTTAAGAAACCAGGTAATTGCAAATCTTGGTTAATACCTGTTTTAGGTTCGGTAATCGAAACGATCAACAAATTCTTTTCGCGTAGTTTATCACGCACTGTTTTGGAAGTATCGGCTTCCATGGTGGACAAAATAATTTTGCCTGTTGCGTCTCGGACTCGGTAAGTGAAAATGGGCATACGAACCTCCGTGGATTCTCGAGAAACTCGAGTGGGTTTGGAATAACACAGTATAGCCCCTAAATCGTCTTTTGTGCTTAACTTTCAAAGCGCTCTGGTTTAAGGAGCGGAAAGAGCAGCACATCACGAATACTGGTTTGATTGGTTAAAAGCATCACAAGGCGGTCAATCCCAATACCTAACCCACCAGCAGGGGGCATTCCGTACTCGAGGGCAAG
>JBEGTV010000192.1:0-5649 GCA_041179225.1 Deinococcota bacterium
CCTTGCAGCACATCAGGCGCGGCGGTAAAGGTAAAAAATAAGGCAATCAGAATAATCCCCACACTCGAGTACCCAAGTGCAGGAGTCAGCCAAGGTGCAAGCGTGAGCTTCTTCATACCTTTATTGTACGCAGGAAAAGTGAAGGATGATTGAACTTAAGTCCCTCCCCATGATAGGGGACGTTTACTCAACTATATAATGAACCGTTTACTCAACTGCATAAGGGAACGCCAATGTACACACCACAAGGTAGACCGCATTAAAACCTGCCAGCAAACGAATCCAACCCCAAATATCTTCGCCACTATCAGGCATGGTCAAACCCACAGTTGCTTTAACACTAGCAATCACCACAGGAACAACAATCGGAAAAAACAAGACAGGCATTAAACTCTCCCTCGAGCGAAGGTTAATGGTCAGCGCACTTTGGAAACTCGAGATGATACTAAAACCCATCACCCCAAGAAAAACCGTAATCACAAACGGCAATTCGCGCCCGGCAATACTCACACCATACAAAAGCAAAGTAAAAGGCGCTATCACCACTGATAAAATCAGCATTAAACCCAAATTACCCAGTAACTTTCCAAGGTAAATCAGTTCGTGTGGTACAGGGTATAAGAGCAGTGTCTCGAGCGCCCCATCTTCGGATTCAGAAGCAAATGCTCGAGACGCTGCTAAAATACTGGCAAAGGCAATGGCAACCCAGAGAATACCGGGGGCAGCTTCTCGCAAGCGCCGGGTTTCCGGACCAAAAGCAAATGCCAAAATAGTAATCACCAGCACCGCAAAAAAGAGTGTTGCCGCCAGCACATCCCGAGCGCGACCCTCGACCCGCCAGTCTTTTAAGGCAATGGTTAGGACAATCTGCCATGAATTCATGGGTTCACCGTAAGGACTTGTCCGTGAATAAAATTCGTGAATAGCAGGGAGGGGACAAGCCCCTCCCCTACGAAAAAACACCGTACTGTAGGGGAGACCCTTGTGGTCTCCCTGTGAGAGATTACGTTTTTCATTCTTTCACCCCTAATTCTCGAGGTTCAGAAATAATCCCATTCTCGAGCATCACCGATAACGTCGCAATTTTATCAGTGCGTTCAGGTTCGTGCGAAGCAATAATTAGTGTTGCGCCGCGTGCTTGTTGCTCGAGCATCAAGCCTTCCACCAAGTTCTTACCTTCTGGGTCTAAGGCAGCAAATGGTTCATCGAGAAGAATTAACTCTGGTTCGAGCAGCAGCATTTTTGCCAGCGCAAGGCGTTTTCGCATTCCGCTTGAGTATCCACGAACACGATTCTGACTGTACAATCCAACTTTCCCCAAAGCATCTTGGATATTGGCGGTTTTATGGTGCATTTTCAGGGCAAATTCAAGATTTTCTGCACCTGTTAAATCTGGGTAGAAACCAAGGCTATGTGAAACAATAAGGATTTTTCCTCGGTACTCGAGACGATGACGAAGGTCAATCCCTAGGATTTTGCCTGCACCCCTTGTTGGTACGAGACTTGAAGCAATAATTTTTAAGAGCGTGGTTTTACCCGCGCCATTCGCGCCATACAAAGCCAAAATCTGATTTTTAGGCAAGATTAAACTCGTGCCACGCAGCACATAGGAGCGCTGGTAACGATGCACCAAGCCAATAAGTTCTACTGCGTTCACAAAGTTAGTCTAACTCGAGCCGCGTGGGACTCAGACCCCGCAACCCGAAACCAGACGTTGTACAAATTTCTTCCCATCCCATTGCACTGCAAATGTGGCTGAATCTTCGTAAATCGCTTCAAAGTACAGAATCTCGAGTTTACCATCGCCGTTTAAGTCTAAGACATTGACCAAATCCCAAACATCAGGATTGTTTTGCATTCCAGCGTCTACATCTGCATCAGTCGTGGTTTTTAAGTGGACTTCTTGTCCGATAGAAATGGTTTGGACTTTCCCAGCGACGATTTTACGCACCAACAGCAAACTGTAATCGCCTTTTTCAGCTCGAGCGCTTGGGAATAAGCCACTGCGGTAGCCTCGAGTGGCAGCAATGATAATTTCATCTTGTTTATCGTTGTCAAGGTCGGTTTTAATCAGGCTAGTGATGTTGACTTCAGGGTTTTTTAACCCTAATTTCTCGAGGTACTGGGAAACCACGGCACGATATGTGCCATTGTCATTCGGCAGTACCGTCACGGCTCGAGGGCGAAGATTCCAAGAGGCATTGGTGGCAATCACCCAGTTTTTAGCGGCAGCGACAGGCTTTAATTTCACGCCATACGTTTCTTCGCAAGGCACACCATAAGATTCTTTGGCAGTACCAACACTCGAACTAACGGTTTTACCACCCATTGTCCAGAATGAATTGTATTTCATACCAGCCGAAGCAACCGCTTTTTTACCATCAAGCCATGTTGTACCAGACACGCCACCCAGCACTTCAAAAACATTTTCGGAAGTTATTGGCGGATAACCAACCAAAAAAGTAGCGCTACTTGGCGCAGCCGCCACTCCTAAAGACAAAGCAACCAGTAATGGTAAGAGTTTTTTCATTGCTTTAAGCATACACGATTTTTTAATTCTGTTCGAGAATCGTTTTTTTCTGCTGCAAAAATTCGGTAGGTGCGAATCTGCAACCGCACCAGCAATGTGCGGCATTGCCACCAGAAAACGCCGTACTCGAGTGCAAAGAGAATGCCGTACTCGAGTGCAAAGAGAATGCCGTACTCGAGTGCAAAGAGAATGCCGTACTCGAGTGCAAAGAGAATGCCGTACTCGAGTGCAAATTCCCAAAATTCGTGCCAGTATCAGGGGATTCGCTAAACCTTTAAGCGCTTGGTTTTACCATTGTCATTGCGCCCAAGCAGGGCAAACACCGAGATTGCCCTAACCCCTTAGAATTTATACTCTGATTTGCCAAGTGTGCCACCACCACTTAAAGCACAGGCTCTAAGCCCACCAAATGCTGAAATGGTGTTGCTACATTCTTTGATCGTAAAATTCCAAGTTTTTGTACTGCTGCTGCCATTTGAATCTGTCACGGTTGCAGTGATGGTTTTTAAGCCTGCTGATGCAATCAAATGATAATCGCTAAATTTATGTCCAGAACCAAGGGCAGTATTTTGGTTAATTCCAGCAATTGTCCAAGCCACACTACAACAAGCAAAGCCATCTTCGAGGTCATCGGTATTAATATCTATTTCAGGAATAATGTAATAGGTTTGTCCGTTAAGCGCTCCAGAAGTGTAGGTTTGTTTAGCAAGTTCAATTGTTTCATTCTCGAGTGGGGTTTTAATAATAATACTCGGTTTGGTGTTTTTGGCTTCAGCAATTGTCCAGCGTTTCTCAAAAATTTCGTAATTCACATCTTGATTGATTAACCCAAACAATTCGAGTTCAAGCCCAATGCTGACATCTAAACCAGCAGATAAAGTCCATGTTGGGCTGCGTGGAAAACCTGCTTCAAAAGTCACAAAACCACCCAAGGTCGCGGTTGGTCCACCAATACCGTAGACCAGTACACTGGCTTCGGCATCTACTCGAGCTTCAGCGTTCATGGCAAGGCTAACTTCGGCGCTTGAAGTTTTAATGCTTTTAGAAAAGGTGCTGTAAGTATCGAATTTACCATCTTCTAGCTCCAGTCCGACGGTGTAACTCATTTCCTGATTGGCGCTCCAGTTAAAGCCAACACTGACTTCGCCGCTTAGAGTAGCAGACAAGTCTATTTCTGGAACAAATACAAGTGGTATTCCCAAAATCGGTACGGTAATAATTGGCAGTACCACAGTACCAAGCGACACAACTTTGTTGACACTGCGTGTTAATTCGCCAGTCACAGTTAAATTAGCAGTTTGAGAAATGGTTACATTGGTGTCCAAGTACGGTTTGGTGCAGAGTACACCACGGCAATCAAACACAAAATCAAAGTCAAGTGATAAATCAACACTTCCAGACACACAAATTTGGTCATTGGTGGTGGATTTATTACCATCCAAATTGACTGGACAAAAATCTATGTTGACTGGAAATAAAACGCCTTGTGGTGTTGCAAGGTTGCGTTTAAGGCTTTGCTTTTGACCATTGGGCAGCAACAAATAATCGGCATCTGCAAGTTGCATTTTGCGCTTAAAACGAAAACCACCCGCACTAAAGACTTCGTTTAATTTAGCTGCAATGGTTTTGACCCATAGTTGACCAGCCACAACCTGCACTGCCGTAATTTTTCTTAAAAATCCACGACGCGCTTTAATACTTGCCTTACCAACCAAAATGTTACCAACCTCGAGTTTAGCAATTGTGGCACTTGATTCAACAAAAATCATTTCACCCGTGTTTTTATTGACCTTAACCACAGCATCAAGTAATGCCCCCGTAACAGGAACAACTTTGTTATGTAAGGCTGTTTCTCCTAATACTCTCGAGTCTGCTGCACCCACTTCGATGATACTGGTGGTATCAGGATCATTTTCAGGGGCTATTGGGGAGGGGGTGTTATTACAAGCCACAAAAACCGCTAAACCAATAAGAATTGCCAATAACTTTTTCATATTTACCTCTTTACAGTTTGGCAGTTTGACAGGCTGGCGTTTCAGGAGCGTTTCATGGGTAAAATGCGTTTATGCTTTGTCTATTTGGTGTGCCTCGGGTGCTTCAAAAAAACCAAACCCTGTATTTGCCACTCGAGCGTCCAGTCTGGTTATGCCTCTACTTAGCCGCCCGCAACGACTGGGTAAGCCGCGATGAATTGGCATGTGTGTTTCGCCCAAACGACGACAGCAGCACCGCCCGCAATGGATTGCGTTTAATTCTGCATCGGGCAAATAAATACCCGTGGGCAAAACTAGAAATCCAAGCCCAACGTCTGCGCTGGGTAGGGGACTCTGACCTAGGATTATTTACGCAAGCCCTCAAAACCCAAAATTGGAAAAAAGCCATCGAAAGCCATACGGGTCCATTTCTTGATGGACTCAACCCGCCACCCGAAACGCAACTCGAGGCTTGGCAGATGCTAGAACGCGAACAATTCCAACAACAGTGGATAGAAGCCCTGCTTGAACACATTGCAACTTTAGAAACAGGTGGTCATCTCACTTCTGCCAATGACTTCTTAACAACCTTACTCAATGCCGATCCTTTGTGCGAACGGGCAATTCAAGCTCAAATTCGCTTGGCGTTACGCAGCCAAGAAACCGCCAAAGCCCATCTTATCTACAAACGTTTTAGCGAACTTTTGCAGCAAGAACTGGGTTTGCAACCCGATGCTGCCACAACTGCACTGCTCACACCAGAAGCTGCTTCGTGGGTTCATCGAGCTTTTCCTCAGTCGTTACTGCCATTTTTTGGACGTGAAAATCAATTGCAGCACCTCGAGACTTGGCTGCTCGCCGAAGCTCGGCTAGTTAGTCTGGTTGGTCTTGGAGGAGTCGGAAAAACCCGTTTAGCACTCGAAGCAGCTAAACGCCTTAAAACCCATTTTGACGATGGATTAGTATTTATAGATGGCAGTGCCTTATTCGCCAGTCACGAATTACCTCGGGCTTTACTGCACGCTTTTGAACTGAATACGCCCCCAAATCGCCAACCCGAAGAGGTCTTATTTAAGTTTTTAGCTAATAAGTCCGTACTGCTGGTCTTAGATAATTTTGAACACTTAGTAAGCACTGGTTCATGGT
>JBEGTV010000193.1:0-5647 GCA_041179225.1 Deinococcota bacterium
CTTTAAGGAACGCGCACCACCCACACCATGATGACGAATGCCGAAAAGATGGAGGCTCATGTCAAACCACATCGCGGCAGGCACGGTATACGTCTTTCCATCCATCGCGTTCTTTGACCACAGTTTCTAAATACTCGAGCATCACCACGCGGTCTTGTATCGGGTCTTTGATGATTGCGCCAACTAAACTCGAGGCGACATCGTTAGCTCTAAGTACCCCATCACCAAAATGGGCAGCTAAAGACAGTCCTTGGTTGATGACCCCAATCGCTTCGGCGGTGCTTAAGCTCCCGCTTGGGCTTTTGAGCTTGGTCTTGCCATCCAGTGTTTTGCCTTCGCGGAGTTCGCGGAATACTTGTACCACACGGCGAATTTCTTCAAGGGCTGGAGCTTGGGCGGGTATCTCGAGGGCGCGTCCAAGGTCAGCAACACGGGTTTGCACAATGCGGATTTCTTCGTCCATGTTGTCTGGAACAGGCAAAATAACCGTGTTAAAGCGGCGTTTTAGGGCGCTTGAGAGTTCATTGACCCCTCGATCTTTGTTATTGGCTGTGGCAATCATGTTAAAGCCCTTTTGGGCTTGAACTTCAGAGTTCAGTTCTGGAATTGGCAGGGTTTTTTCGGATAACACAGTAATTAAGCTGTCTTGCACATCGGATGGAATGCGGGTGAGTTCCTCGAGCCGCGCAATTGCCCCTGTTTTCATGGCGCGAATAATTGGGCTTTCGACAATTGCTTTGATGCTCGGTCCTTTGGATAACAGTTCGGCATAATTCCAACCGTAACGAATGGCTTCCTCACTCGTTCCGGCTGTGCCTTGCACAAGTAATGTGCTGTCGCCGCTTATGGCTGCGGCAAGATGCTCAGAAACCCAACTTTTGGCTGTGCCGGGTACGCCTAAAAGCAGCAGTGCGCGGTCTGTGGCGAGGGTGGCTACAGCAATTTCCATCAAGCGCTGATTGCCAATGTATTTGGGTTTAATCTCGAGTTTGCCGACTTTACCGCCCATCAGGTATTGGATTACGCTCCAAGGACTGAGTTTCCAATTGGGCGGTTTGGCTTTGTCATCGGTTTTTTTAAGTGCTTCGAGTTCTTCAGCAAATTGTGTTTCGGCGTGTTGGCGCAAGTTTTGGCTCATGGTTGTAATTCCTTTCGCATGGCGGCGCGAGTCTCGAGGCGGATAAACAGGGTTTTATATTGTTCTAAACAGTGTTGTAAATACCAAGTACGGTTTTTCTTGGTTTCTTGGGCTGTTTCGAGTTGTTTTAGTAAGTGCTGCATTTTTGGGTTGTTCTGCCACATGGTCACTGTCTCGAGGGCGATATGATGGGCTAATTCTCCATAATAAGAATATTCGTTTGCACCAGCTAGTATTTTTTCGCCAATGGCTAACAGCCAGTGCCAAACAGCTTGGCTGAAATCTGTATTCCAGTCATGGCGCATAAAAGTCACCCAATTGACTTCGGCATTTTGTTTTTTTGATGTCTCACCGAAAATAAATTGTCGGATATAGGCTTCGCGTCGCTCGAGCGGCAAGTAATTCATTAAGTTGTTGCTTGCCACTAAATTACGGTCATACAGGAGCAGCGTTTCAAGCCAAGTCGTATCTAAGGGTTGCTGCATAATGGCGTTAATAAAACTGCTTTTCCATTCTTTGGGCAGACGTTTCAGAATTTCCGATGGCGCAAGTCCTAAATGCTGTTTCCAGAACAGGGTGGGTACTCGAGACATAATCGTTTGCCACCAATAGGCTTTGTCTCCAACGTTATAAAGTGGTGATTTTTTCTCGAGCGCATCACGGGCAAAACCATCTTCCCAATCGGGCAGTGTCACCTCAAGTTCTTTTTTGCCCATGTTTAAGAGTTTGGCGGCTCGAGTTTTCATGCGCCCTACAAAATCACTGTCTGGGAGTTTTGCGAGTAATCCCGCCGCAATACTTCTCACTTCTTTGCTGCGGTCATCTAGGCACAACTCAAGGAAAGTCTCGTCAGCTTGGGAGAGCTTGTTTTCCATTTCGCTGAGGAAACTTTTGCGTTCATCGGCGGGTTCGCTCTTCCAAACGCTCTCGAGTACACCTCGGGCTTGGTCGGGGTTGTTTTGGCGAATGGTTTGGAACGCCAAAACCCGAGCCGCTTTATTGCCTGTTTCCCAAGTCTCGAGCGCGGTTTCTAAACTGCTGGTGTCACCTGTTGCCCAAGCCCAATGCGGGTTTTGCTGGGCTAACCAGCGTCCCCTCGAGTCTAGTAGTGGCAGAATTATTTGGCGTTGTTCTGAGTGCTGCTGACCGTACTCGAGCAGCGCAATCAATTCTTGGTGCGGGATACGAAAACCTGCTTGGTTGGCAAGCTCGAGCCATTCTGGAATTAAGTCTTTTTGCTGATTAAGAAGTTGTTGTAGTCGTTTTCGAGCCACCTCTGGAAGCACGGCTCGCAAATCCTCGGGGGCTGGTGTGGCATGTGGTAATTTGCTGTTCGCCGTTTGCCCTGCACGATTCAAATTAAGCGCTAGCATTGCCGTGCCAAGTAATTGCTTGGCTTGTCCCTGAGGCTCGAGGCGTTGTCTGGTTTGTTCGAGGTGTGGGTTCTCGAGTTGCCCTAGCAGGCTGCGTTCTGTGCCTAGAAGCGCACTCGAGGTGATCGCACGAAAGTCATTCATGGTTGTACTCCAAGCATGTAAATAGTGTTCTGCACAGCCATACTTAAGGGAATAAGGTATGTTCCGTTGTATTCACCAAATACTTGCATGGGATGTCCACCACTGAGTGCCATCATCTGCCAGTGGTCTTGGGTTTGAATCGGTAAACTGTGCTGTTCGTCTTGGACGTACCAAGTTGTACCGTCTGTCACCACCCGAACATCGCTCAGCGTGATGGGATACCGCTCAGTCCACGGGAGTTTACTTAAGGCATTGGCGTACTGTAGAAGCGCTTGGTCAATGCCAGTGCCGCGCAGGGTTTGGGCTGGCTCGAGAATCTGGGTTTCTTTGAGGATGGCGCGTAAAGGCAGATTACTGGGGTAATAAATCAGTTCAGTTTCAAGGTTCGTGCCGATTGGAACACCACCAGTCATTGGTTGGTTGGCAACCGCAAAATCAAGCAGCAAGGCTTTTTCTTGGGTTTCTAAGTTCTCTAAGTAGGTTCGGCGCACTCGCAAATTATCTTCTTGAACCAGAATTTGCCCAAGGCTTGTCCAAGTGGCTCGAGTTGCGTTTTGTTGCAGTAACTCGGCTTTGTCGGTTGTAAATCCAATCGCGGTACGAACATCAGCTTGTGTGTTTGAACTCAAAGTCTCGAGTCTCGAGTAGGCACAAACAATTAAATTTAACCGAGCCAGTGCTTCAAGCAGTGCGTTTGTACCGCTCGAGGCGGCTGTGGGCAATTCGCGTACCAATCGTGCCAGTGCGGGTGCTTGGGCATCTACCAAACGGGCGGCTACAGTTTCCCAGTATGAGTATGGCTGACTTGGGGCATTGGCAATGCCATTTTTGATTTGGTCAGATAACCACAAGCCAAATTCTTCGAGTCCGGCTTCGACTTTTTTCTCCCGAGCCTCTAAACGCTTGATTGCAGCTTTTTCGGCTTTCGCTGTGTCTTCTAGCGTTTGTTCTTTGGGCGGCGCAGATTTGGCTTCGGCACGTTTTTGCCTTCCCTCGAGCCATGTGTTTAACCAGTCTGGTGGTGTTGCCGTCTCGAGGGGTTTAGCGGCATGAATCAGCATTAAGCCAATCCCGTGTTTACATGGAAATTTGCGACTAGGGCAGGAGCATTTAGCTGTGTAGTCGGTTAAATCCACACCAGTACGATATGGGTCTTTGCCACTGCCTTGGCATTCTCCCCAAATGGCAGTATTGCTCGAGCCTAGGTTCTTCCATTTCGAGGTGTTGGCAAGGGATTTTCCGCTTGCAGCACCACTTGCATCTGGTGACAGTGCGAGAATTTGAGTTGCGTTCAGTTGAGTCACGGCGGTTTCCTTTATGATGTCTGGCTACTGGGCTGCCAAAAAGAATACGTTAATAACATAAATGTGTCAAGTCTCGGGAAGTATCATACTGTGAAATTCAAAACTAATTGCGAAACCCAATAAAAAAGCCTCGGTTTGACCCGAGACTTTTACGCTAAAAATACAAGTAGGATTGGTCGGCATTCAATTATGGATTGCGAATATCACCAGATGGATTACTCGAAAAAGTATTCCCACCAAGGTTAGTGAGCGCCGAACCTGCCGAATCGCGGAAAATTCCGTAAAACAAATTATTGCTAAAACTCGAGTCTTTAATACTTAGTTTTGAAGCCCCATTCATAAAAACCGCACCTTGTTTGGTGGCATTTGAACCTGTGTGCATCACATCAGCAAACTCGAGACGATTATTGGTGTTACCACTGGTTAAAGTAATACCTTCCCAAAAACCAGCATTTGGTGTTACGCCTTTGAATTGAATACGATTGGTACTTGTTCCAATGGCGATAAGGCTGCCCGTAGCACTGATATTTAATTCTGTACCAGACGCAAACTCGAGGGTCGCACCGGGCTGGATGGTCAAGTTACCACTGACTCCCAAATTACCAATCACACGGTATTGCTGTGGAATGACACTGATTGCTTGGGAATTGGTTAGGTTACTCGCAGCAATTTCGATGTAGGCTTGTCCGTTGGGGGTATTTCCTGCACCTGTGCCGTGGTAATTGGAGGCAATATCAAGGTTTTTAAGTTGTTGTGCGACTACTTTAACACCAGATAACGCTGTACTGGTGAATGTATTCCGAGCAAATCCAGTCAGGTCGGCTGTGCCTGTAGTGGTGACTAAACCGTTTTTTGAATTATTACTGATACGGCTGTCGGTTAAAGTGAGTTTTGCATCGGTTAAGTAAATAGCGGCTGGAATAGACGCATTTGCACCCGTGTCTTTAACATTTACAAATGCCATTTGGTTATTGGTGCTGCTACCAATCACAATTCCATCCCAAAAACCAGATGTTTCGGTTTGTCCTCTAAAAGTAATAGGTTGTCCAAATGTCCCAATGGCAGTTAGCATTCCGCCACCCGTAATTCTGAATGTACCCCCGCCCGTAAATAACATACTGGTGCTTGGTGCAATGGTCATGTTACCGCTTGTCTCGAGCGTCCCTTCAACACGATACGTTGTGGCAACCACATTGGTGACATCACTGGCAGGTAGACTGCCACCTTTAACATTGACCCACGGGTCAGAATTTGGGGCTTCGTTATTCTGTCCTGAACTTTGGTACTTACTCAGCGCATCTAAGGATTTCAGTTGCGGTGGGTACACATTCACGCCGCTTCTGCCATTAGCAAAAAAAGTATTGCGAGCAAAACCATCCAAGTTCGTGGGGTTACTTGAGGCATACAAACCATACTGAGAATTGTTTTTGACCACGCTGTCAGTCAGAGCTAAACGCCCACCAGACACATAGATTGCGCCGTATTGCGAAGCCAAAGAACCTGCGTCTTTAACAATTGTAAATGCCATTTGATTATTGGTGGTGCTGTCAATGCTAATGCCTTTCCAAAGCCCAGCGCTTTCGGTTTTACCTCGGAAAAGAATTTGATTGACGCTGTTACCAATGGCAGTCAATGTTCCACCAGCCGCGACACTCATGCCAAGACCACCTTCAAAAACAACAACTGTG
>JBEGTV010000194.1:0-5586 GCA_041179225.1 Deinococcota bacterium
TATCAGTAATTAAGCGCATGGACTGCTTCGGTGGATAAATGTATGTCCCCCGAGCAATGTATTCTTTCAAAATATCGTTTTGAATCGTGCCACCTATTTGAGTTAAATCCAGACCTTGGCTTTCGGCAACAAGCGCATAAAGCGCCAGTAACATCATTGCAGGGGCGTTAATTGTCATACTGGTGGTGACTTGCTCGAGCGGAATATCCTTAAACAATTTTTTCATGTCATCAAGCGTGGCAATACTCACCCCAACCCGTCCGACCTCACCAAGCGCTAAAGCATCATCGGGGTCTAAACCCAATTGAGTTGGTAAATCAAATGCCACAGACAAACCTGTTGTCCCTTGCGATAACAAATACTGATACCGCGCATTGGATTCCTCGGCACTGCCAAAACCCGCATATTGGCGCATGGTCCAAGCTCGAGATTTGTACATCTCGGTGTGGATACCTCTGGTAAACGGAAACTGCCCAGATTGTAAGGTGTTCATGGCTGCATTGTAACGTTTTTCATCATGGCACTTTAATAATCTTGGTCACTTCACGCCGCACTGCATCTGGGGATAAACCTGCTCCAAAGAACTTGGTTTCATTCTCAATCCAAATTTCAAACAGCAAACGGGCATTGTTCTTCGTGCCTCGAGTCCCATCTAAAGTGCCACTGTTACCCACAAAACCAATGATGTCACCACGTTTTATCGGTGTGGCATAAGTTAAATTCGGGTTGATACTGGATAAATGCCCGTACCGAGTCACCACACCATTATTGTGCAGCAAAGAAACTTGCCGACCACGCAGTAAATTCAAGTCATTTTGACTCGCACCATCTTTAACTTTGGTCAGTAAAACCTGAAACTCTTTTGAGGTTAGTTCCTTGAAGTTCGAGGTCAGCAACTTCACTTTAGCATCTGCCACTGCCAGAACAGGCATCCCAAATTGGACTTGTACACCCGCGTCCACACCTGTAAACACAAATCCTTGCGAAACACCTCGACGATAAACCCTTGGGGAATTTGGTAAGTTATCCACCGACGTTGGAAGCCGCGCCCCCACCAATGGCAAAGAAAGTTTGGCATTCTCGAGAACAGCCGCTTTTTCAAAAATCTCGAGTTTGGCTTCGGTGCGTTCCAATTCTGCCACTGCACCACGCCACTGCATTGAAGCAAAAATACTGTACAACACCAAAGCACCCATCAAATACCAACCGGGGCGGACACGACCCCAAGGCACACCACGCAAAAAACGCTGTGCCTCGAGCCACCACAACGCAGCCAAGCGTTGCACACGCCGCCACAAAACCTTTGCCCGATTGAACCACTCTTCTCGAGTATTCATGGGTTTTATTGTACGTCATTTGGTGATTAAACTTTTAAGGGATAAAAAAGCAATCCACTGCCTTCCTCGTTTCCCTTAAAGCAGTACATCACGGGTTTGAGTCGCTACTTTGTTAATAGGCTCGTCTGACCACAGTCATGCCTTGAGTCTCGAGCCAGTCAGCTACCACACCAACCGATTTTTTAACTCCTGAAGTAATGAGTGGCTGACCAAACGATTCTAATTGGGCAATGATCCGCCCATCTTCGTTTTTGCCAACACTGATCAGTAATTCTTGAGCATAATCGGGTTCTTCAACTCGAGCAAGGATAATCAGACGGTTTTCTCGAGTGAACGATTCAAGCAGAATCACGGTGCAATGAGAAAATTGTGCCACGACTTTCTCGAGGGGCTTGGTTGGTAAATTTCCAGTCAATTGTGCATGTGGCATGATTTTTTCCTTTTGAATCTCGAGACGAGCAAATGGTTTTTTTGCAACTTCTTTAACCTTAAAACGTGCATGATGAATGTTTAAGCCCTGAGCTTGCCAACGCATCGCGTACTTGGTTTGCAATGCCGCCTGTGGAGGTTCGGCAGGTATAATTTCAAACAAACCCGTACTAGCTGCTTGCTCGAGCGCAAAATCATAATACGGCGGGTGGTCGGTGGTCAGCCACAATTCACCATTTGGCACTAAGCGGGTGGACAAGAGCTCAAAAGTTTCACTTCGTACAAAACGGTTTTCCTCGTGCTTGCCCTTAAACCACGGGTCTGGAAAATTCAGGTACACCCGAGCAATACTCTGTTCGGGTAGGGCATTACGAATCAGAAATTCGGCACTCATTCTCACCAGCACAGCATTATCTTTGATTCCCACACCAAGATAACGAGCAAAGGCTTTTTGTAAACTCACCCCAGAAACTTCAACCCCAAGGTAATTGACTTCTCCCTCGAGTTGGTGCTGTGCCGCCCAGAAACGCCCATCACCAAAACCAACTTCTAAGAAAAGTGGTTGGCTTTTGGAAAATAAATCCTCGAGTGGTTGCGGATATAGAAAATCATTGGGACGTAAAAAACGCGGCATGAATTAGAATTATAACGCAAACATAGAATCGGCATACATCAAATTCTCACCTGTGTTCACATAATGAATTTGTGAGAATTCTTCCTACTGTCTTTTTTGTTGGCACATTACTTTTAACAACTGCATTGGCTCAGAGCGAACAGATTGTTCGACCTAGCAGTGAAATTCCTTGGCAAAAAGATGTTCCAGCCCTCGAGTACATTGGTGAAAACAACCTTCGCCTACAAAATTGGGGTTTTCAAACCATCTATCCATTAGACGGCGTGGTATCTTGGGGATTTACTTCAGCTTGGAGTAACCCAGCCACTGCCATCCGTTTTGAAACACTTGACCAATCCAAAAGCATAACCCTAAAAACACTACGCGGGGCAGCCACACCTGAAGAACGAGCCTTTAGCGCTTGTCAATATGGTACTTTTGGCAGGTCAGACGCAGTTTTTATTGATGCTAAACAACTGGGAATCAGTAAACCATCTGCTGTTACATACCGCGTAACGCCGCTTGGTGAACAAGGACAAGTCGGCGAAAGCATTTTGATGAGTTTTAATTTTGCCAATGGCTATGCCGCATATCCAACGCCAAACCAAACAGGTATTTTGCAACTGTTTTTGCCAAGTGCCTCGTACACACTGCTTGGTCGGGTTAATAACCGAATTCAGATGTATGTTGCTGGAAATAAACCAATTCGTGGAATTCGCTTCAAATCCACTCAGAATGCCAAAACAATATTTTTTCAGATTCCAGCTAATCAGCAATTTAACCAAGGCGACCGCCAATTCATCACCAGTGAATTTAACGCTTCTGACTTTGGCTTAACCGATGGTGTAAGTGCTGTGTATGACACCACCATCATTGGTGCTGATGGGCAAGAAAGTCAACCTTGGCAAATCAGCTTTAATGCAAGATTAAGTAATAAATTCCGTCAAAGTATTCATGATTTACGCGCCGAAGAAGCCTTAACAAGTGTATTCCCAATCCAGTTTTATCAACCCATTGGCTCAGGCGCACTGGCAATTTACAGTTTGGAAAATTTTTCCAGTTTCACTCGAGTTCGCGCCAATTTAAGAAGTCAATTTGGAGCAGCAACCGACAGGGACTTACTGATTCAATCGATCAGTAACGGCTTTATGCAAATCAGCGATGATTCAGGCAAAAAATACAACCTAGAACTCGAGCAAACCAGAGATGGGCAGTGTGGTTTCAGGCGCATGTACAACAGTTTGGATTTTGGACTGGTGATTACTCCATCAATAAGCGATTCGGTGAAAACCATGATCTTGACTTACAAAGCCCCATCAGAATTTGCCAACCGATTAGCCGAACCATTCAGAAGTGGTTTTCAGTTACCACTGCCAATTGTGCGGCGATAAAAATTTAGAGTTCGCGTCTGCGTGCGACAACTTCAAACAACACGGTTGTAAATACTGCAAGGTCTGATTCAGGGGTTTGTTTTGTTTCAGGTAAGAGTTCACCAAGGGATAAATTTGGTGCAGATATTTTCTTTAACAAAACCGTCACCACTTTGGCTTCTTGAGCGTTTAATGCTCCGTTCTCGAGTCGTTGCACCAATTTTGGAATCTCAGGGGCAAATAGGGTTTGGAATTGCTCGAGTGTCATGTCTTTTAGTTTTTGTTGATAAATGATGTTCTTTTCTTTTTGGTCGTAGAGCAGAACGGGGCTGCTACCGGTTAGCGCAATGGCAGCATTAAAAACAAATTGCAAAACTGGCAACCACCATATCAGTGGAAACAGATACCAAAACCAACCTTTAAGAACCCCAGTCTTTGCACCAAAAAAGTCAAAATTATAGCCAAGGCTCGTGCCAATAGAAAGTGGAATAACCATAAAGAAAAATAAAACCAGCACTTCATCTACCCTAGAAATCGTGCCGTCTTTTGCCGTAACCAACAACGTAATGATTAAGCAAGTCAGTAGCCACGGAATCAAAAACCGTTTTTTGAATGGCTGATAGCGATTGAGTGGGAATAAGAATAAGTAACTAAGCAGCGAATTCATGCGACCTCGATTATTTGCATAACTCATTGTACTTGCTGTACAGCCTAAAAATCCAACTCGGTGACACAAATCACTTTTGGCTCGAGTAGACTGCTTAACATGAAATTTCGTTACTTCGATTTAATTTTAGCTGCCTTTGCCGTGTGCCTAGTCATTTCCAACATTGCCAGTACCAAAATGGCAACCATTGACCTTGGATTTTGGGAACCCATTTTTGATGGTGGAACTTTCTTATTTCCAATTACCTATATTTTTGGCGATGTCCTGACCGAAGTTTACGGCTATAAAAAAGCGCGGCGGGTCATTTGGTTTGGGCTTATTGCCAGTATTTTCTCGAGCTTAGTCTTTGCTGCTGTAGGCATCTTACCTACGCATGAATCGAGCTTTACCAAAGGGGCATTTGAAACGGTACTTGGTTTTGTGCCACAAATAGTGTTTGCAAGTCTGATTGCCTTTTTCTTTGGGGAATTCTTAAATAGTTTTGTCTTAGCAAAACTTAAAATTGCCACGAAAGGCAAGTTTTTTGCTGCACGTGCAATTGGTAGCACACTGGTTGGACAAGCCGCCGATACGATTATTTTTAGTATCATTGCCTTCGGAATCGGGGCAGGAGCCGTTCCTTCTGAGGTGCTTTGGAGTATTATTCTGACCAATTACTTGTACAAAGTTGGTCTCGAGGTTTTGCTCACTCCAGTAACAACTTTAATCGTACAGCGTCTTAAACAAGCTGAAGGTGTGGACAGTTATGACCACACCACCAATTTCAATCCGTTTGTATTACGTCACCAATAACCTGAATGTATTACGCCACCAATAACTTGGATGTATTACGTCACCAATGCCCGTAAATTCTCGAGTCCAAGACGGTGGCAGTAATCCCCAAAGCGTTCATGGTCGAGCCTAACCGCTTTGAAATTCTTAAAAAGAGGCTCGAGGGTAGGGATCATTTCTTCGCGTTTGATATTGTCTAAGAACACTTCGGACAGCCGCGTTCCAAGGTGACTCCCACCGAGATAAATCGCGTAACTGTTGACTCCACGTCCAACCAAACCAACTTCGGCACTGTATGGACGGGCGCAACCGTTTGGACAACCAGTCATACGGATGTGTGGAGCTAAAGTATCTGACTCGAGATTGTGCGATTCAAGCAAGGTTTGTACTTCACGAATC
>JBEGTV010000195.1:0-5570 GCA_041179225.1 Deinococcota bacterium
ACACAAAACCAGTCATTCGGTCAATGTGATTTAAGCCCAGTAATTGCTCGAGAACCAAAGGATTTCTGACTCGCACAAAGCGTAACATCTTGTGTTCTAGGTAAGGTAAGGTCAGTTTGATTTGTTGGATGGCTGTTGAGACATCCTTTTCAAGAACCGCATCTTCGGTACAGTAAATCAGGCTGCGTAAATTGGGGATTTGCCTGCCCTGACCTATGGCTATTAAGTCATTTCGTGTGGCTGGAACATAAAGGCTTGCTCCTAGTTCAATTGGGTTGTTATCGCTGTGGGTCATGGTTTTCCTTAGAGTTCGTAATCGCTGGGGTTAATTCCAGCTGCTAAACAGGCTTCACGTAAGGCTTTCTTTTCGCTTTGATCAAAATTACCATCGCTTGAACCAATGATAATGCCGATTTGAATAATGGCTCGAGCTTGGTCTGGTTTGGATTTGAGTTTAGCGATGGCTTGAATCGCATCTATTTTACCAAAGTCATAATCGCGGCTGAGTTTGTCACAATAAAAATCAAATTTGGTTTTCAGGTCAGTTGGGGCAAAAATCGAGAGTACCGAATTATTCATGATTAACGCCGTGGTTTTTTGTTTTTCGCTCGGGTCAATGCTGCCGTCAGCTGCCGCTACCAATGAACACACTGCCATGGCGGCATTGGCAAAATCGGTGTTCTTAAATTTGCTCACTTCAGTTGAAAGGTTCTTAGCGAGGCTACCAGCTTGTTCTTTTAAGTTATTCCAAAAGCTCATATATTTTCTCCTTTACCACGATGAATGAGGGCGATAGCCGCATAGGGCAAGTTGCTGTCCAGAAAAATAGGGCATTGATTAGCCGCCAGTACCTCGAGATGGGCTGTATCCAAACTAGGTTGTTGTAAAATTAAGGCTTTGGGTTGGCGACGCAACAAGACTCGAGTGGCTTCACCAATACTTGGTTTGACCAAGTTCATCGGTAATTGATGCTTCTCAGACAGTTCTAGTAGAATTTCTTGGCACTGGATTTGAATAGCAGTTGAAGCATGAACCACAGGTAGAATGGCGTGGCTGAATTGAGATTTTACAGTCTTCATGATTTCTTCGATATAAAACTGGGTTACATCATGCGTCTCGAGTTCTTGAAGTTGCCTGACCGCATGAAAGCCAGTCTCCGATAAGGTTGTACGTGAGATTAACCCTGAGATAGTGGCATTGAGCATGGCATTCGGAAGAAGATAATCCTGATGTGTAGCTGCAATGTCAGCTTGACCCGCAGGGTCACAAAGCACAAATAAGTCATCGGAAATTCTTTGCTTAAATTGCCGATTAAAGGCTTTGACACTCTCTTTTAGGGTCTGGTTAATCACGCCTTTACCCGTCCAACCATCAATGAAAGCAAAATTCTCTTTTGGGTGTTGCTGCGTAATAAAACGCAACGCTTCTACATCAAGACCATAATCTCGAATAATTGAAACCGAATAATGCGTGACCTGCACATCCAATAATTCAAGCGTTCGTTTTAACAACACGCCTATTGGTGTACCGCCGCGAGCCAGTGAAACCAAAACTGTTTTTTCTTGGGTTTTTAATTCATGGGCAAGACTGATGAGATGTTGGGCAACCAGACCGGCATTACGCACTAGGGTTTGTAAAAAAAGGTTTTGATAGACTTGAGTAGGTGCTTCTTCGCGGCTTAGCAAATGCCCGTAGTGAACCCCTTGACTGATTTGTTGTTCTTTTTCAAGGATACTGATGGTTTTGACTTGGGTAAGTTGCAACATAAAACGCACATCATCACTTCTGTACGAACCCGAAAAATGATTCATCCAGCACCTCGAGTTTGTATCATCAATGCAATTTCAGAATCCGATGGATAACGCATTTGGTCGCAAAGCTGCATAAAGGGTAAATCGGTCAGAGAATCGCCAATGCCAAGGGTTGTAATTTTAGAACTTTGTTTTAAGCGGTTCATGACTTCTAAAACAGCATCTTTTTTATTGATGCCATTAGGTAAAATCGAACTGATTCTGCCAGTATGCAGAAGACTGTACTGCACATTTAATTTTAAGCTCTGCAACAATGACTCAAGCAAGTTCTGAATTGCCGAATAATCTTGGTCCCGAGGACACCGAACCGAAATATAAAGCGGTAAAGAATGTTCTTGGTGTAAACGAATTTTTTGTTGACTTAAGTCTAATTCACTTAAAAGCATTTGATAAATTTGTAGTGTCGTGGCGATCATCGGTTGAATGGCGCTTGTTATGCGTTTGAGCCAAAGTTGATCCACCTGATTTTGATACAAAAGTGTCGCCCCATGATTTAGAACAGCCCAACTTTGGAAACTCGGAATTAAAGCATGTAATCGCTGATATTCAGCCATAGACCGCCCTGTGGTTGGAATAATCTCCCCAAATTCTAAGGCTTGTTTGTAGAGGTCAGTGTCGGCTTTGGTCATCACGGTACTTGACAAACCAAATTCATTCACCCCAACTACAGGGTTTATTTCGGTTTGAGCGACACGACTTTGATGCCGAATAATGGTGTTATCCAAATCACAAAAAACAAAGTGTTTCACGCTTCACCTCGAGTCTGATTGATTCGTGTATAACGCACATTATCCATTGGCAAATAACCTTTTACATCGGTTTCTGCACAAGCAATAATTGGAGTGTTCCCGAAAGGTTGATTGTTATACAAGTAATTTTCAGCACCCTGTCCATACGGGTCAAGGCAAAGTACACGGTCTTGGATAATCCCATAATTCAGGATGGGCGAACGGGTAGAAGCGCGAAAAATTACCCCCAAACCGAGTTTCTCGAGTGCCAGTGCCAGTAAAAAAGGTTCAAATTGATACTCACCTGTGCCGATGACTTGTACTAGATTTGAAGGTGTTTCTTGGGCAATCCGCACAGCTAATGTATCAATATATGGGCGCTCAAAACCACTAGCTCGAGTTCCAAGACGGCTTGGGCTTTCTGGGGCTAAATGGGCTTGGTTTATGACGGTCATGGGTAGAGCCGCTTGCCAATTTGGATTTGGTTCAAATGAAAGTCCTGCTTTGAGTAAACTAACCGAGACAGTGGGAACTGGAAATTGATTCAGTAGATTTTGACGATTTTGTCCAAGAAAATCGGTTAGAGAAACCAGAATTACTTGTTCTAATCGTGGGGCAATCGTCGCAAAAGCCTGAGCGAGACGCAACAAAGTTTGTCCTGTGGAAATTTCATCATCAATTAAAACCAAGTGGGTGGTACTGGCAAAGTGATGCAGTTGCGCTTGGCTAATATGCAGCAATTGATTGGGTGCATGAGAATGGCTTTCTTCAAAACGTAGGGTTGGATACTCGAGTTGATAACGAGTGGTACTGAAGTAACGCGATTGTTCATATGCACAGGCTTCAAATACACCCTGACCTAGCGCAGTCGCTGTTTCTGCCATGCCAATAAAGGTACTGATTTGATTGGTTAAATCTGGGTTGGCTTGATCAAGCAAAGAAGCGAGTTGCTGATAGGTTCTCAGCATCACTCGAGGTTGAACCGGTAAGTGCTTACCTAAAACCTTTGAAATTAGTAAAAACCCTCGTTTTGGATTTTGGCGTTGCCCAATTTCGAGTAAATCATGAAATTGCTGTTGTTCATGCTCGGCTAAAGTAATGCTTAAATCCCCTGATGGAAGGCAAGCCTTAATCATTGCAAAACCAAGGCTTCTTTGGTTTCAGTCACCCGAATCAACTCTGAACTGGGAGGACGAATCTCTTCGGGTTTAATCAACCCTAATTCTAAACGCACCATGTTTAAGCCAAATTCAAAACCCGTGGTCATCGAAAAACGCAAACCACCTGAAGGACGAGCGTTAATCTCGAGGATACAAGGCTGTTGTTCACGATTATTTTTGAATTGAACATTAAAAATACCATTTAAGACATACCGACAACTTAATTCAGTTACAACCTGATGAATTTGTGGATACGCTACCGAACCACGCACTTCTTGCACATTGCCTAATCCACCCACTTTTTCACGCACCACTGCACCTACCAACACGCCATTATTGGCAAGACAGTCAACACTGTATTCTTGACCTGGCAAAAATTCCATCACCAACATTGGTGAGAATTTTTCTAAAGGCTTAAAAAGATGTTCGGCTTGTGCCATAGACATGCGGTGTGTATCGCCTTTCAAAAAATCCTTTAGGTTTTCTTGCTTGGTGATTAACCGAAATCCATATCCATAAATCCCAATGGCTGGTTTGATACAAGCCACATATCCTGCTTCTTGCACTTCTAAAATGGCTTGCTGCATTTCTTGCCATGTTTGAACCACTTTAGTCAGTGCCATTTGATTGATGTTCGCCTCAGAGCGCCAACCAAGAAAGTTATCATAAAAAGCTGCTTTGTCCTCGAGCAGTTTAAGTGTTTTTGGTTCTGCTACCTGAAAAACATGTGTTCCAAGTTGTTGAAAATCTGCTTGGTATTTCGTTAAAAAACCAGCTTCTTTACTGGGAATAAACAGTTGTATTTGACGGGTTTTGACCAGATTCAAAGCAAATTCTAAGTATGCCTCACCAACCACACCTGCCGGCTCGAGTAAGGTTTGCCAACTGCCATACAGCATCGGGCTGTCTTTTGAAGTATGCGTTGCCAACACATTAAACTGCGAAGCAACTTCATTGATGACATGAATAATTGGCGAGAAATTCTTATTAAACCAAACATTGGATTTTTCGGGCATTGTATCCTTCTTAAAGTAAATTTTTAGCGGCATTCACAAGGTCAGTGGCATTGCTAGACTGGGTGTTATGCCCAATTGCATGTAAATTCCAATCACTTCCTTGGCGGGATAACTTAACCATAATTTGACCCGTGTGACTTCCCTGAGCCGATAAATTAAACTTTGCGACTTCTTTGTTATTATGGTCTAGCAATCGGCAGTAAGCATTTTCGACTTTATCAAATGACTGTCCACGGTAACTCGAGACGGTAAACACCAAATGGGCTACGTTACTCGGCACTTTAGTTAAATCCACTTTAATGACCTCATCGTCGCCATCACCAGCCCCAGTCAAATTATCACCCATGTGTTGAACCGAACCATCTTTAGATTTTAATTGTCTAAAATAAATAATGTCAGTATTCTGACCATTTCCATCAAACATTAAGCACGAAGCATCCAAGTCAATACTGTTATTCCCACCTGTGAACGCTCCAAATAACCCTTTGGGCTTAGCTACATCCCAACCTAAACCCATTTTAACTTGCGTCAGGGTTGCCCCTGTTGTTTTCTCGAGACTAATAGCTTGACCTTTAGTTAATGAAATTGCCATATAAATGCTCCTCTTTACAACTCGAGAGTGATACTCTCGAGTTGCTTGTTAAAAATGAGTTAATAACTGGATACAAAATCAAACATTCACGCCATATGAAGCAACCAATGCTTTGAAACCATCGTTATAACCTTGACCAATAGCCTTAAATTTCCATTCGCCATTGTTACGATATACCTCGCCAAAAATCATGGCTGTGACGGTACTGGCATCTTCAGAAAGGTCAAAACGAGCGATTTCAGCGCCACCTGTTTCATTAATCA
>JBEGTV010000196.1:0-5567 GCA_041179225.1 Deinococcota bacterium
AGCCGTGATGAAGTCAACACCGACGACCTTGAAAAAGAAAAAGAAATCCTGACCAACAAAGCCATTAACGAAGGCAAACCAGCCAATATCGTTGAGAAAATTGTGACTGGACAACTTGCTAAGTTCTACGAAGAAAATGTCTTGCTCGAGCAGAAATTTGTCAAAGACAGCGAGAAAACCATTAAGGTTTTAATTGGAGATGCAAAAATCGTTCGTTTTGCCCGTTTTGAAATCGGTAATGCGTAAACTGTCATACCCAAACCTTGAGGTCAGCATGAAAAAAGCGCATCAAAAACGTTTTGCTGCCCTCGAGGGTGAGGTTATTTTTTAAGAACGGGCATTGCCCGTTTTTTTATGCCCTAAAAAGGAGAACTATGTATAAACGGATTTTATTGAAACTCAGTGGAGAATTTTTAGCAGACAGCAACGGCTTTGGTATTTCGCCCGAAGCCACTTTAGAATTAGCCATGATTATTGCCAAGGCAAGGGAGTCTCGTGAGGGAATCGAAATTGCTTGTGTGGTCGGGGCTGGTAATTTGTGGCGCGGCGCTCGTAACGGCAAAGGCATGGATGCAGCTACAGCCGATTACATGGGTATGATTGCTACCAACATGAATGCGCTGGCACTGCAAGATGCCTTAGAACGCTCTGGAGTGGATTCTCGAGTACAAACCGCTATTCAAATGCAGCAAGTGGCAGAGCCGTACATTCGCCGTCGGGCAATGCGTCACCTCGAGAAAGGGCGGGTGGTGATTTTTAGTGGTGGGACTGGTAATCCGTTTTTTACTACCGATACGGCGGCAACCCTACGTGCGCTCGAGATTGGGGCAGATGTGGTTTTTATGGCAAAGAACAAAGTGGATGGTGTTTACGATTCAGACCCGCGTAAAAATGCCGATGCCAAGAAGTTTGATACCCTGACCCATGCCGAAGTGGTCGAGAAACGCCTTGAAGTGATGGACATGACAGCGATTACCTTGTGCATGGAAAAGAAATTGCCAATTGTGGTGTTTGACATGTACCAAAGCGGTAATCTCGAGAAATTATTTGCGGGTGAACGGGTTGGTACGCTGATTCAAAGCTGATTGTATAAACTCTAATCCAAAGCAAGTAGAATCAGCCCATGATTCCAGCCGCTTCACAGTTTGATTTGTTCTTAAAAGCCAATGAAATTGGGTTGCGTCTCGAGATTACAGGTGGAATGCCATCTTGGGAGACGCAACCTGTTTTGGTACATCAAGAGACCATTGATGTTATTCGCGCCTCGATTCGCCGTTCCAGTGGAGAATCTGAGTGTGGTTGTGTGCATTATGCTGACCTTTACGTGGAATTCCCTGATGGTTCATTAAAACGTCCAGATATTAGTATTTTCTGTCGTCGTCCAACGGAACTAACCACAGCAGTAACGCTCATTCCAGAAGCGGTGATTGAAGTGATTTCTCAGGGGTACGAAATGAAAGACCTCGAGATTAACCCAACTTTTTTCTTATCCCAAGGTGTGAAAGATGTGTTGGTGCTTGACCCAATGACCAAATTTATCCTTCATGCGCGTAAAGATGGCAAAAAAACCTACACTTCTCCTCAAGAATTTAAGCTCGAGTGCGGTTGTATTGTTACAGTCTAGGATTCCAGACTCCACCCAAGGCTAACCAAGCCTGCACCATATCCTCGGGTGGGTCGCAAGTAATTCGCAGCGTCTCGAGGGTAATCGGGTGTTGAAGCTCGAGCAGATAGGCATGAAGCGCTTGACGGTCTATCAGGCTCGAGGGTCTGCCGTAGACATCATCGCCTAGAATTGGGGACTGTAAATGCTGTAGATGCACCCGAATCTGATGCGTCCGCCCAGTAAAAATTCTGGTTTCGACCAGTGCATGGTTGTTTGGGGTAGTATCGAGTACCTTAAATTCGGTTTTGGCATCCTTGGCATTTGTTCCCGCGACGCTCATACGGGTTTTGATGGTTGGGTGTCTGCCGATGCTGGCATCCAAGGTAATTTCGGGTGGGATTCCCACGGTAATGGCTCGGTATTGCTTGCGGGTACGGCGGTCTGCAAAGGCTTTGCCAAGTTTACTGTGGGCTTCGCGGGTTTTAGCCACAATAATCACGCCACTGGTGTCTTGGTCTAAGCGGTGAACAATTCCGGGGCGGTAGCCCTCGAGTCCAAAATCCTCACCTTCGAGTGCCAAAGGTACACGCCCTAAAAGCGCATTGACCAGTGTGCCACTATGGACGTGTGCCGCAGGATGGGTCAGCATTCCGGCTGGTTTATCCACCGCAATTACAAAGTCATCTTCAAATAAAACTGTAAGCGGAATGTTCTCGGGAAGAATTTCAGAAGGTAGCGGCGCTGGCACAATCCGCTCGAGTATTTCTGTGCCTTTTAAGTTGGTACTGGCTTTTTTGACCACTTCACCATTCACTTTTGCCACCCCAGCTTCAAGCCAAACTCGAGCCAAAGCCCTCGAGATTCCAGCCACACGAGAGAGCATCACATCTAAACGCCCAGCTTCGGGCGTGACGGCGTTTTGTGATTCGGGTGTTTCTATTTCGGTCATGAGTCTCCTACCCACCAAGTCAGTGTCTTGCTTGACTTGGCGAATGCAGCAGCATAACCCTTCTTGGATTACAGTTTCCATGTAACTTGTGTTGGTTTTAAGAAGAATTCGTGTGACACGATAAAATTTTAATGTCTGATGGGCTTCTTATGAAAATTCAAAAGCAAGTTAAAGTCTTTTTCGGAGGTACAACATGAAAAAAATTCTCGCATTTGGTTTAGCCGCAGTTTTAGCATCTTCGGTGGTGGCACAAACATCGCCTGGTACAATTGTGGATGTAGCGGCTGGAAATAGCACCTTCTCGACTTTGGTGGCAGCCGTGACTGCCGCAGATTTAGTCGGAACACTTTCTAGCCCAGGTCCATTTACAGTTTTTGCACCAACCAACGCTGCCTTTGACAAATTGCCAGCCGGCACGGTGGCAAGTCTGCTTAAACCAGAAAACAAAGGGCAATTGGTCAACATCCTCACCTACCATGTGGTTTCAGGCAAAGTCCTAAGCGGCACAGTTGTGACCCTGAACGGCAAAAATGTTAAAACCGTCAATGGGGCAACCGTTCGTGTGACCGTCAAAAACGGCAAAGTGATGGTCAATAATGCCAATGTCACGGCTGTGGATGTCGCCGCCAGCAACGGTGTGATTCATGTGATTGACTCGGTACTGTTACCGCCAGCCAAATAAAACTTTTGGTCTCGAGGAAGCAGCCCTGTTGGGCTGCTTTTATCTTTTGATGCGCTTATCCTTGGGGTGAACCGCGTAAATCGCTGCCCAAGGCACATAACGACTTTTGGTGCTGTCACGAACAATCCGCCCAGAGTTGTACTGCACACTGCGGTCAATACGGGTTTGCATTCCAGATTCTGCACCACTGACAATCTGCACATCGCCTAGTTTGACCCCTACATCTGGAACAAAACGGTCTCGAGGGGCGGGTTTTTCGTTACTGATGCGCGGCTGGGAAATCTGGACTTGGCGTTCTGGGCGAACGCCAAAGAAATACAGTCCCAACTCGCCTGTATTTGTATCCCACTCAAGTTGCATCCAAAGCGGCGCAGTTGTGTCATTGCGAAAACGCAGATTTTTACTTGGGGCAAAAACCGTGGCTTCAAAACCCGGTGGGTCGTAATAGGCGACGCGGTAACTGTGCTGATGACGCTCGAGAATTGGCAGACCCGAATTATAAGCCGCTCGCCAGACAGTGGTGCTGACTTGGCAAATCCCACCACCAAGTTCTTTGGACAGATTGTTACCGCGAATAATGTTGCCAAGTACAAAACCTTGCTTGGCACTTAAAGTAATGCTCTGATTGAAGGCAAAAATGGCTCGAGACTCAAGGTATCGCCCATCTATTTGTTTAGCGGCAGCAATGATATTCTGGACACGATAACTTGGGCTGCCAGCAAAATTTGATGTTTCACCACCAAAAAAATGCCGAATGCCCTGCTTATAAAAATCTTCAACGGTGCGCTTTGGTGGCTGACGACTCAGCACGGCTCGAGCCGTCAGCCCTTGGGTTTGCAGCGCCGTTAGCACTGCCGCTCGAGTCGCAGCCAAATCCAAACGCCAAGCACTACGTTGCTTTGCCACCCACTGATTCTGAACTTGGTAAAACCGCGCATCTAAACTGGGTTGTAATTCTTTGGCTACTTTTTTTAGGGCTTCTTCTAAACCACTGGATAATTTTTGTTCGGCTCGAGAACGGGTCACACTGGCAATCGGCAATAAAAAACGCTGCTCAGATTGAATTTGTTCTAAACGACCAGCCCGAATTTCAGGTTCGGATGTCACAACCAATAACTCGAGCGCTAAATCAGTTTTTGGGTCAACTGGCATAATCGGCGCGACTGGTACTGGCATTGGTACTGGCAAAACTTGCCCACTGGCAGCCCCAAAAAAAAGCAGTAACAACAACAACCCTCGAGTTAAAAATTGCACGTTTTACTTTAAGCCCAGAAGCAATTTAAGACGAGTCCTTAAGACGCAATTCAAATTCGAGTTTTTGTACTGGTCATGTTAGACTCCGCTCATGGCACACCCAAATGATTTTGAAATTTATGAACGCTGGCTTGAATTGCTCAGTCATCTCGAGGCGTATGCCAAACAACACGGCTTGCGTTTTGATAAAGAATCCGATTTTACCCAGTATATCTACCGTATGGAGCGCGAATATACCCTGCCAACCACGGTACAAAGCGTCAGTTTGGGCTTAGAGAGTGGCAAAGCCATTATTGTTGCTAGTGTTTCGCCACTGCAAGAACCGCTTAAATACATTTCGATAAACTTACAAGGTGGCGCAAGACACTGGCATTTACACGCCCACGACGGACATTTACTCGAAGGTAAACGCATTTTTGACCGCCTTAAACTCGAGGGATTACTGAATAAAGTTTTTTCGGTACAAATCGCGGCTTAAAGTTCTTTACAAACGCTGATTCTCTTTTGATTTAATCCACCAGCGAATCCCTCGTCCTGCAAAAGGTTCATCGGCAAATCGTGGGATAATATGCAAATGTGCAATTGGTACGTGTTGACCACCAACAGGAGAAACATTCCATCCAACATTAAATCCATCAGGACGTAATTCTGCTTCAAGTAACACTTTGGCTTGCAGTAATAAGTCATAACTGGCATTCCATTCTTCTCGAGTCAAATCAAATACGGTTTCACGCATTGTTTTTGGAATGATCATACCGCCAGTTTCGGTGTTATGCTCGAGATAAAAACAAAGTTTGTTCTCGAGTCGAACTTGCCCTTGCATCAGGCTCGAGCCGTAACGTAAACCATTTAATTCTGGATTCTCGAGGAGATTTTGGTACTCGAGTTTCTTGGTTTCTAAGATGGTCATTGGAAATAGTAGTATACACGCTATGATTGGCAATATCGGATTGGTTCTTCACTTAAGGCTTTTGCAACAATGATTGTGTGGAAATCATTGTCCTATGATGGACACACTTTTGATTTATCGCATTTGAATGCGTTCGAGCATACTTTTGTTCAACTGGCTGAGAAAG
>JBEGTV010000197.1:0-5541 GCA_041179225.1 Deinococcota bacterium
TTTAACGTAATTTTTTAGCCAGTTCGGTGCAAACTGCGGCTTTGGAACTGGCAAAACAACATTGGCTCGAGGGCTTAAAACTAGGCTGGCAACAACCGCGTCTAGCAAATGTTTTGCTGCCTCGAGCCGCAACAGTCCATCAGACGATAGTATCAGCATTTTCACGGGCGGCAAAAGAACACAATACTTATATTGTGGCTGGTTCGAGTTTTTTGCCTTTTATAGACCAAGAAGCTGCCCAAGGTGTGTTTATTGCCAGTCCTCGAGTCCAGAATGTTTCTTTTTTATTTTCTCCCAGTGGGCGTTTACTCAGTAGAAGCGCGAAGATTCATTTGACCAAGGGTTTAGAAAGCAGCTTAGGTTTATTCGCTGCAAGGCTCGAGGATTGGACTCCGACGCAAACCAAAATCGGTAAAGTCGGCACACTGATTTGTTACGATGCCTTTTTAGATTCGTGTATAGCAAAAGCCGATGCCACAGGTACGCGAATTCTGGTGCAACCCAGTGCCAATGCTGCCAAGTGGCTTGGGGCGTGGAGTGCCAACCCAAGTTCAATTGAAGCGCAAGAATGGTTAGCTCGAGGGGCAATTTCTAGGATTCAGACTTGCGAAAACATCGAAGCGGTCATCAATCCAATGCTGGTTGGTAAATTATTCGACCTTGAATTCGAGGGTTGCTCGAGTATTGGGTTTAATGGTTCTCGAGCAACGGTTTTTGCATCTGGTCACACGGATTTTGCAGTGGTTTCGGCTGTGCTTGGGTAAATTCTGACAAAGTTAGTGTTAAGACAATAAATAATTGTTAAATTTGACATTTTAATCTGAAGCGATTAGGCTACCTACATGATTAATTCCCCTGTCATGAACAACATAGACTGGCTGGATTTAGGGGCGCGTTTACAACAAGCTCGTAAAACGGTTGGACTGACCCAAGACCGTGCGGCTGAGGTCTTAAAGGTCTCGAGACCTACAGTTGTGGCAATCGAACAAGGTAAACGCCGTTTATCGGCGGCAGAATTGGTGGCATTAGCAAATTTGTACCATCAAGAAGCTGGGGCGTTATTGCGTCATCGTGTTACCAAAACTGAATTGTCAGTGGCTTTTCGGGCGCGGTTTGAAAAACGACTTTTTGATTTGGTGGGCGAAACAATTCTCGAGCAAACCATAGCCCATTTGCAGCGCCTTAGCGAACAATACCTTGAACTCGAGGTGATGCTTGGTGTTCCAATGGTTAAGCGTTATCCTGCTGCCTATTCTTTTCTTGGGTACGAAGATGTCAGCATTGCAGCTGATGAAATTGCTTTACAAGAACGAGACCGTTTGAATCTTGGCGATGCCCCAATTGGTGATTTGCGTTCGTTACTCGAGACCGAAGTGGGCTTACGAATTTTCTTTATTGATTTACCCTCGCCAATTGCTGGTTTATTTGGCTACACCGATGATTTAGGTGGTTGTATTGCAATTAACGCTAAACATCCGCCTGAACGACAACGCATGACTTTAGCCCATGAATACGCGCATTTTTTGACCAATCGTTACAACCCAGAAATTCAAGTGCTGCGTTTTGAACGTCGCCCAGACTCAGAGCGGTTTGCCGATGCTTTTGCAGCTCGTTTTCTATTGCCTAGCGCTGGTGTGCGTCGTCAATTACGCGCTCATGTCCAAGCTGGTGGTTCGTTTACGATTGGTGATTTACTGCATTTTGCTCGTTACTTTGGTGTTTCTTTTGAAGCCTACTGCTGGCGACTCGAGGAAATGGGTATTTTAGCGGCTGGCACTTCAGACCAGTACAAAGCTGAGGGTTTACAAGTTCGCAAAGCCCAAGAAATCGTGGGCATTAAAGAACATGGACGAATAAGACTTGACAAATTGCCAGACCGCTATCAAATTCTGGCAGTCAGAGCCTTTTTAGCCGAAGAACTCAGTGAAGGTCAGTTGATTGGCTACCTCGAAACTTCTCGTTTAACGGCTCGTGAAATTGTGCAGCACTTTCAAGAACAAATGACTCTTGGTGATGATGGGCTGCCTGATATGACCGAACTTGCCCTCGAGCAACCCGTTTTGGTTCGGAGTCGGTAGTGGATTGGTATTTCTTGGATTCTTGTTCTTTACTGAACCTAGCTGCTTCTGGGCGACTAGCCCAAATTGCAAAAACTCTTGAATTACGATTTTCAGTGATTCCAAAAGTTTATCCTAATGAAAGTCAATTTGTTCATCAGCGCGATGGGCGAGTGCGTCTCGAGGCTGTAGCACTGGATTTAAGCGATGTTGTTCAGGCTGGGATTATTCATATCGAGGCAGATTTAACACCAGCAGAACTCGAGTTGTATTTAGAGTTTATAGACCCAGACAATAAAAATAGAATTGATGACGGTGAAGCAATGACGGCTGCATCAGCAATTCACAGAAAAGCTGGTTTAGTCACCGATGACCGCAAAGCCCGCCGAGTTATTCTCGAGCGAGTACCGACCATGCAAATCATCAGCAGCATGGGTTTAGTGCGGATGTGGGCAGAAAAAAACGGTATTGCCCGACCTGAACTTATTGAAGTATTTGAGAATATTGAAATTTGTGCGCGATACACCATTGGTAAACGAGATGCCGAATTTGATTGGTACAAGAAAATTACAGAGGGTTAAGGATTTTTTCAATTGTATTTCTAAGTTCTTCTTGAGCAGTAAATAATTTTTGTTTCTGCTCGAGTCGCCAGTTTTTATTTTGCTCGAGTACAATTTTTATCTGCTCGAGACTGCCCAAAACAGTTTTTGGGGAACTACCGCCAAATGTGGTGCGGCGTTGCACAAAGTTGTTTGGGTCTAAGGCATCTTGGACAAATGAATCGGTTATCTCGAGTGGAATGCTGCTGACACTTTGAACCATCAAAGCGGTGATGTCTGTGCTTTTTAAGTTGTGCTGCACCGCATAATCCACGGTTTTTGAAACGATTTTATGGGCTTGCTTGAACGTTAAACCAATACCAACCAGTGCATCGGCTAAGCCCGTCGCAGTAATAAAATGCTGCCCAGCCGGTTGCTGCATTTTTAGAACATTAAAGTTTGAAACTTCAAGTACAGCGCTCAGTAACGCAACAGCCGCGTGGCTATCCTCGAGTGCGGCTAAACTCATCGGCAGGAGTGGTTCGGCAACATCATTGACATCGCCAAATGGAATGTTTCCGCACATGTTAAACGCAGTCTGGCTTGCACCACTAACTCGAGCCAATTTAGCGCGAATATGCTCTAACACAACAGGATTGCGTTTTTGCGGCATGATTGAACTGATTTGCACAAAAGAATCAGCCACCCTAAAAAAATTGGTTTCTTGGGCTGCCCAAAAAATCAGGTCGTGGGTCAATCTCGAGAGTGTGGTGTTGCAAATTTGCAGGGCGCTTAGTAATTCTAAGCTGTGGTCGGCTGCTCCAACTGCATCAATCCCATTTTCGATAATGCTATCAAAGCCAAGTAAATCTGCCATCATTTGGCGGTCAATGGCAAATCCAGTACCTGTCATGGCAACAGCCCCAAGCGGTGAGGCGTTGATGCTCGAGTAAGCGGCTTTTAGGCGCTTAAAATCGCGTCCTAACACACCCAGAATCCCAGTCAGGTAATGCCCTAAAGTGGTTGGTTGAGCGGGTTGATGATGGGTGTAACCCGGCATTAACCAAGTCACGCCTTCAGAGGCTTTAGCGTGTAGTACACCTGATACCTGCTCAAAACTTTCTAGCATCTCGAGGGTTTTTTGACGCAACACCATCCGAATCAGCGCCGCATCCACGTCGTTGCGACTACGGGCAATTTGCAGATTACCAATCACATCCACGCCAACTTGTTTTATCAGTTGAGCCTCGAGGGCAAAAAACAGGTCTTCAAAATGTTGTGAATAAACCAGCGAATCGCTATCTATATGCTCTAGGGCATATAGAATTTTTTGTGCCACTGGTTTTTCTAGTAAGTCACATTCTAAAAGCATGATTGCATGGGCGCGGCTAATCTCGAGCAGAGGCAGTAAAAAATGGGTTTTGGCTTGCTTGAAATGTGGCTCGAGCAGGTGCTGCACATATTGGGGATTCCAGTTTTTTGGCATGGGTTTATTATGACCTTTGCGCTTAGCCCATTTGACCTTAGAATGGCGTGTAATGTCAGACCTTCCTATTCCTAAAGTTGCAACCCGTCCAAACACAGCCCGTTTGTTAATTAGCTGCCCTGATAAACGCGGCATTGTTGCAGCAGTTTCACAGTTTTTGTTTAATCACAATGCCAATATTATTTCTTCAGACCAGCACAGCATTAACCCAGACGGTGGGCGTTTTTTTATGCGTCAAGAATTTTCTTTGGAAGGATTAGATATTACCAAAGTCCAATTTGAACGGGCATTTGCCGAAGTGGTGGCTGTGCCGTTCAACATGGAATGGAATTTATCGTATGCCGCCGAACCCAAACGCATGGCGATTTTGTGCAGCAAGTACGACCATTGTTTAATGGATTTACTCTGGCGGGTACGGCGTGGCGAATTTGATTGTGAAATCCCAATGGTAATTAGCAACCACAGCGAACTCGAGGCGGACGTAACCGCGTTTGAAATTCCGTATCACTTGGTCGAATCACAAAAAGGCGCGGATAAGTCTATTGCCGAAGCCCAAATTCTCGAGTTGCTGCACAACCAAGCCGATTTTGTGGTGCTGGCACGCTACATGCAGATTCTTAGTGGAGATTTTTTAGAAAAACTCGGTGTGCCAGTCATCAACATTCACCACAGTTTCTTACCGGCTTTTATTGGCGCGAATCCCTATAAAAGCGCGGCGGCTCGAGGTGTAAAAATCATTGGCGCAACTGCTCATTATGTGACTGCCGAACTTGACGGTGGTCCAATCATCGAACAAGATGTCTCGAGGGTGACGCACCGCGATGATGTTAAAGCCTTAACTCGGGTCGGGCGCGATATTGAACGGGCTGTTCTGGCAAGGGCAGTCAAGGCACATCTCGAGGATCGGGTGTTGGTCTATCAGAATAAAACCGTGGTGTTTTAGTGTTTTGCTAAGCCGTGCGTAAAAATACCTTGCTGAACTTATTTCGTGGTGTACGCTCTCTGAGAGGTGCATATGAAAATGATGATTGGGGCTGTAGTGGTCGGTATCAGTTTGTTGTCTTTGGGCTTGGCTCGTCCAGTCGCTGAGATCAAAACCAGTGGCTCATTGATCTTTGGCAATAGTCGGGATTACCCTCCGTTTTATTCGGTTGAAAAGGGTAATTTAGTTGGTTTTGAAATTGATTTTGGCATGGCTTTAGCCCAGCGCCTTGGCTTAAAACCCGAATGGCGTAATGTGGGCTTTGATTCGCTTTTTGCTAAACTCGGCGAAAGTAAAATAGATGTCGCATTGGCTTCGCATACCATTACACCCAACCGAGAAAAATATGTGGATTTTGTAATCCCGCATTACTGCACTGGTACAGTGATTATTGCTTTGGTTGGCAAAGCACTTGACCCAGAAGGTTTACAAGGAAAAGTTGTCTCTGCTTCAAAAAGCTCTACTTTCGCTGAGTAC
>JBEGTV010000198.1:0-5509 GCA_041179225.1 Deinococcota bacterium
TCGAATGCCCCTGTACCACTACTCGTTAGAATCAAAGGTTCAACTGCTTCGGACACACCTGCCACGATTCGTAGTAAGTCCCTAGCGCGTTTGACCACGGTTTTGGCTTCAGGGCTACGATGATGCAATTGACGACCCGCCAAAGCGATTTGCACAGCAGGACTAATTTCCACAGGACCAGGAGCGATCAGACGTTGACGATACATAACCCAATCTACTCGAGAATCACTTGTTTTAGCGACAAGGTTGCACAGACAACTCGAGTTTAAGTGATAAACCCACCACCAAGTAAACGAGTGCCACTGTACAGCACCACACTCTGACCGGGCGTAACCGCAAATTGAGGTTCAAGAAATTCTAAGCTAAAACTTTTGTCATCGGCTCGAGTCAATTTAGCGGCGACTGGCGCAGTTCGGTAACGCACTTGGGCTTCTAAGTCAGTGGGTAATTGATCCAAGTCAACAAGGTAATTCACGCCCCGCGCCTCTAAGGTCGGGCTGCTACAATCAGTTTTGCTACCAACGACCACTTGGTTTTTAGTTGCATCTATTCGCACAATAAATTGTTCAAGGTGACTCTGAAATAATTTCATCCCTTTTTTTTGTCCAATGGTGTAAAACTGCGTACCTTCGTGTTCACCAACGACTTTGCCGTTCATGTCCACAATCTCCCCTGTTTTTGGCGCAATACGCTCCGAAATATATTCCCCAATCGTGCTTGGCACAAAGCAAATGTCTTGGCTTTCGGCTTTTTCCGCCGTAATTAAACCGTAGCCTCGAGCCAATTCGCGCACGGCGGGTTTCTCGAGATGCCCAACTGGAAAAAGCACCTTCTCGAGCGCCCCTCTTGGAGTTCCCCACAGAAAATAAGTTTGGTCTTTACGCGGGTCATTGCCTCGGTGAAATTCTGGTTGTACCCCATTATCTATGCGTTGAACAAAATGACCTGTTGCCACAAAATCACAACCAAGCATCTGGGCTTTTTTGACCAGATGATCGAACTTAACTTTGCTGTTACAAAGCACACACGGATTTGGTGTGCGACCCTCGCGGTACTCTTGGATAAAAGGCGCAATAATATTTTCTTCAAAAACCTCGCGGTAATCGAGTAGATAAAACGGTAAACCAAGATGATCAGCTACCCGCCGTGCTTCGTAAGCCGCATCTGGTGAACAGCAAGAATCAAAGGTAGAAACCCGCTTTTGGTCGGGCCAAAAACGCATCATTGCACCAATCACTTCATACCCATCATCGCGCAGTAATGCGGCAGTAACACTTGAATCCACACCGCCAGACATGGCAGCCAATACCCTTCCTTTTGACATAAAAACAACTCCTAGTGATCATTCTAGCGGCTCGAGGTGAGTTTGTCTGGTACGAACGATAACAAATCATAAAATGCGCTAAACTGAAGCCCATGAAAAGAATTTTTGTTTTGCTACTCGGCTTAGCTGGTGCTGCTTTGGCTTTTGATCCTCTGCCACCAATACCGAATACCCTTGGTCTCGAGGCTGCCGAACAAATTATTCTTGAAGGTACGAATCGTCAACGGGCAGCCATTGGCTTACCTGCCTTCAAACCAGATGTTCGTCTTCGGGCTGCCGCTCGTTTGCACGCTATGGACATGGCGACTCGAGATTTTTTTGCACATGAATCAGATAAACCGGGCTTTGAAACACCTTCTAAGCGAGTCCATAAAGCCGGCGCACTGGATTTTGGGGCGGGTGAAAACATTGCGTTTAATGAAGTGAGTCCCGATGAAACAGGCGAGAAACTCATGGATCAATGGATGAACAGCCCGCCGCACCGTGCCAGTATTCTCGACAAGAACTACACGCATATTGGTGTTGGTGTGTACCGTCATTCGGACGGACGAATTTATGGGGTTCAGAATTTTGTGCGCCGAGACCTTGAAGTGACGGCTGATACAACCCGAGCAATCCTCGAATTACGCCAAGTTAAACTTGAAGGTAAGGTTGATCTTGGTTTAGAACTGGCATTGTTTTCAGGGCAGGAGTACCTTGGAATGATCCGAACAGATGCCACTGGGCGGTTCTCGAGAAACCTAGAATTTAAGGCTGGACAAGTTTTTCAACTCGGTTGGCGCAAAACAGGAACAAATGGTTCATTCTTAACCCAAGCCACAATCACTTCACCCACAGCGTTTACTGGCACAATCACTGTGCAAGTGCAACGCGCCGCGCCGTACACGGTTGCAGCCAAACTCGAAGCAAAACGCGAAGATACCTTTACCCTCGAGTTGCGTTTCCCTAATGCCACTAAAAACGTGATGCTCTTTGAAAAAATTGCTAATACTGAAGAACGAATCGCTGCCCAGAACGGTTTGATTCGCAGCCGATGTGCTGTAAATAGCCCACGCAAAGCCATGAAAATAGGGTATGGCAATAATACATTTAATATCACCCATCAATTTGTGATGGATTGCAAAACAGGAATGCTCGAGCCGGGCGCAGATAGGTAGAGGCGAAAGCCAAACTCACTTTTTACCCTTTACCCTCAAAGCTCATAGCCTTTTAAGTATCTCACGCTTTCATTTTAGAATTTCCAAAAAAACGTCAATTCTGTCATTCCAGCGTGAGATACTTCGCCCTTACTCCTTTTAGTCGGAAATGTTTTAGGGACAAAACTCTAAAACATTTCATGGATGTACTTAGTTTCTAGTTTGGGTATCGGCTGCGTCGCGTAGGGCATCACCGAAGAAATTAAATGCCAGCACCGAAAGAATAATCATTCCACCCGGAATCAGCAACCACGGGGTTCGGGTTAGCACGCCAAAGCCACCTTCGCGCACTTCGGCAAGGAGAATACCCCAACTGGTCATTGGTTCTTTTACACCCAGTCCAAGGAAGCTCAGAGCGCTTTCGCCAAGGATATAACCGGGAATAGCTAGGCTGGCAGTCACAATTAAATAACTGGTTAAGTTCGGTACAATATGACGCAGAATAATCCGTAAATCCGAAGCGCCGAGGGCTTTGGCGGCTTGGGTGTAATCCACGCTTTTGGCACTTAGCACCAAACCACGCACGACCCTTGCCAGTCCAGCCCACCCAATAAAGGCAAGCACTGCCACAATCCCAAGGTAAACATAGGTGCTGGGCCAATTGGCGGGAATCACATAGGATAACGCCAGTAAAATTGGTAAGCGCGGGAAGCTCATCAATACCTCGGTGATGCGCTGAATTAGCATATCAATCCAACCGCCATAATAACCACTAATCCCGCCCATTAAAATCCCAATGCTAAATGAAATTAGAATACCAATAATTCCCACAGTCAGAGAAACCTGTGAACCAACCACCATTCTCGAGAATAAGCAACGCCCAAGTTTATCTGTGCCAAGCGGAAAGTAAAAACCGTTTTCGATACCAAATAAATGCAGATTGGTTTTGAAGCCTAGTAAATTGTACTCTTCGCCCTTTGCAAATAGTTTAATGGTTTGGGGATTGGTTTTATCTTCAGCATAGTTTTTTTCAAAAGTTACGGGGTCTCTGGTCACGTTCATCGGATAAGTAAAGGGAAGCCGTAAACCACCTTCATGAACAATGTGAATCGGTTGTGGTGGTTGCAAAGGAGATTGGTAATGCTGGGTTTCGATGGCATAGGGTGCAAAAAAACCAGCAAATAAAGCAATAAAATACATGACTGCCAGAATCCAAAAACCCACCACACCAAGCCGGTTTTTCTTAAAGCGCCGCAACGCCAATTGCCAAAGACTAAACGAAACTTTTTCTTGAGGCGTTGCCCCACTCGAGACAACCGCGCTCATACATGTACCTCGAGACTAACGCAGCCAGTTTTTCCCTTCGCCCTTCGCCCTTGTCCTTCCTTAATCATAACGAATCCTTGGGTCAACTGCCGCTAAACCAATATCAGCAAGTAAATTTCCAATCATCAGCATAAAAGCCGATAACAACAAAATACTCATCACTACATACTGATCTTTTGCCAGTAAACTACTGTACATAAACGGTCCTAGGGTTGGTAAGTTCATCACCACTGCGCCAATCAGTGTGCCACTGACCAATTCAGATAAGCTAAAACCAGCGCTCGAGACCAGTGGATTGAGCGCATTTCGTACAGCGTGACGATACGTGACAATGCGTTCAGCCAGTCCTTTGCTACGAGCAGTTCGCACATAATCTTGATTTAGCACATCGAGTAAACTAGCCCGCATTTGGCGTTGCAGACTGGCAATGTGATTCAAACCAAAAACCAAAATGGCGGGCCAAAGATGATTCAAATGATCCCAAAATTTTGCCCATGACCACGGCGCATCAATGAATTCATTGCTGAATAAACCACCGACGTTTGTGCCACCAAAACCCAGAATCAGGCTAAATAACAATAAGCCAAGTAAAAAATCTGGAATAGCCAAACCAATGTAGCCAAAGAAACTAGCCACGCTATCCACCAAACCGTTCTTACGCACCGCCGTGAAAATCCCCAATGGAATGGCAATCAACCAACTAAAAATCAGCGACAAACCTGCTACTTCAATAGTCCACCACAGGTACTCACCAATTAAACTGGTCACAGGGCGGTTATTTACAAATGAATAACCCAAATCAAACCGAGTAATAATTCCCCAAAGCCAATTGAAATACTGCACCATTACAGGTTGATCCAAACCATATTGAATTTTTAAGCGTTCCACCGTTTCGGGTGAAAAACGCGGGTCTTCAAGGTAAGTATCAATGAAACTTGTGGGTTGTAACTGAATCACCCAAAAAGAAATAAAAGATACCACCAATAATGTCGGTAAAATACCCAAAGAGCGCTTCAATAAAAAAGTTAGCATGGTTTTCCTATTCTGAACATCATATTACTTATTAGTAAATCCAAGCAAATTACGTATTTGATTAGCGTCTTGAGACGACTTTGGCAGCATACAATTCTCTCAATACCTCAAAGCCACTCGAGCCATTCAACCGAGCCGTTTGAATCACACTTGAATATGCTTCTAATGCTCTTGCTCCACTCCAAGTTTTATTACCAGCACAGAGTTTACGAAAAACAACTAGGGGACGTAGTATTCTCTCAGCCGCATTGTTCGTAGGACTGATCTCTGGCATCTCAAGAAATCGTAGTAAATTGCCGTTACTCAGGTGTTTACCCAGGTCACAGCGAAGCCGTTCATTGACTCGAGTTAAGGGTTTAGCCCGCTCTCGAAGTTGTTTGGTTAAAACTGTTTTCCAACGTTTAGCACTGATGCCAAATTGCTTTTCCGAGACCGTCCCAGCTTGAAGTCGCTGATGTAATTTCAAAGCTGATTTCAAGCTACTCCGAATGGCAATTGGAAAGTCCTTAGCTTGTCCTTTGGCTTGGTCAATCATGACTCGAGTGTTTTTGAGTAAATGCGAGAAGCATTTTTGTTGTTTGACCTTAGAAAATGTCTTAGCATCATAAGTTACAAAACGATCAGTGACCAGCACCCCAGCGTAATCTTGCGGGATTAACTCCTCAACTTCCAGACTACGATGTTGTTGTCT
>JBEGTV010000199.1:0-5501 GCA_041179225.1 Deinococcota bacterium
TCGAGGGGTACTCGAGTGTGCTGTCTTGTCCGAAAAAAAACAAGGCGGGTAAGAAACCCGCCTCGAAGGATTCGAGGAACAACTGATTAGCACTATAGCGCTTTTCTCGAGGACGAACAACCCATGCGTTTGGCAACCCACAACCCATGCGTTTGGCAACCCACAACCCATGCGTTCGGCAACCCACAACCCATGCGTTCAGCAACCCACAACCCATGCGTTCGGCAACCCACAACCCACTTTAATTCTCGAGCTTAGGGGTATTGCGTTTGACCTCGAGAATGCGTTGCTGTGCCACAAATGCCAGTAACGCCACAGTGATGACTACGGTCAGAATAATCACCACAGGATTGACCCGTTGTAACAGCATCGAGATGACACTTAAACCAAGGGTAGCTGCCCAGAGCGTAACCACACTGCGGCGTTGGTCAAAACCGCGTTTTAAGAGCATGTGATGCAAATGGTCTTTACCGGGGGTGTCTGGGCGAACGCCGCGTAAGATACGGCGAATCGTGACTTGAGTGGTGTCTAAAATTGGCACGAGTAGAATGATGACAGGCGCGAGGATACTGGCAGCTGCCCCAACTTTGAGTGTGCCGAGCATCGAAACGGCCGCCAAGGTAAACCCAATAAAGGTCGCTCCAGCATCGCCTAAAATAATTCGGCTTGGATTAAAGTTATGGCGCAGAAAACCAAGACAGGCTCCTGCTAGTGCCGCCAATAAAAGTGTGGCTGCGCCTCGAGTGCTAAATTGAGCCGATAATGCCAATAAGCTCATGGCAGTAATAAACCCCAACCCACCAACATTGCCATCTATGCCGTCCAGCAAGTTGACAGCGTTGGTAATGCCCACCACCCAAAAAACGGTCAGGAGCGCATCTGCCCACATCGGTAGCCAAACAATATCTATACGAATATTATTAACAATCAGTAAGCCAGCACAAAGCACTTGAACCACTATCCGAAATAAACTCGGCAGTTCAAATTGGTCATCTATAAAACCCACCAGCACCATAATTGCCCCACCAAGTGCAATGGATAAAAGTTGGATATTGACGGTTGCCAGTAAAAGCGGCTTAATCGCAATGGCTAGTACCATCGCAGCAATCACCCCAGCAAAAATCGTTAAACCACCAACATTGGGCAGTAACTCCTTATTTAAGCGCCGCTCATTGGGTTTATCGCCCAGTCCGCGCTCAACAGCAAAATCCCTAACTCGAGGAATAAACGTCCAAGTGACTGCCATTGCGGTTAAAAAAATGAGGCTGACTGGTAAAAAACCAGCCTCGAGACCACCCATAATCCCAATTGAACTTAAGAACTCGTTCACAATGCCCTATTTTGCTGCAAGAAGATGAGGGCTAGACTCATTATTTAGTTCCGTAAATTCTGTCACCAGCATCGCCCAGTCCGGGAACAATATAGGCATGGTCGTTTAAGTGCGAATCCAGTGCTGCCACAACAATTTCCACGTCTGGATGCGCTTTTTGTACTCGAGCTACACCTTCTGGGGCAGCGATAATGTTTAGGAGTTTAATTTGGGTTGCGCCAAATTTTTTGACTTCGGTAATCGCATCCACCGCACTGCCACCGGTTGCCAACATTGGATCAAGCACAAAAACACGGCGGTCTTGAATGTCTGGTGGTAACTTAGCGTAGTAGCGCACCGGTTCTTTACTTTCGGGATCGCGGTACGTGCCAATATGCCCGACTTTAGCGGCTGGCACGAGCTTCAAAATCCCATCCACCATAATCAGTCCAGCCCGCAGAATCGCCACCAATGCCAGTTTTTTACCCGACAGCATTTTAACGGTTGCCGTTTCCACAGGGGTCTTAATTTGCACATCCTCGAGTTCAAGGTCACGCATCGCTTCAAAAGCCATTAGCATGGTTACTTCAGTAATCAATTCCCGAAAATCCTTGCTGCCAGTACGTTCATCGCGCACCAGCGCGAGCTTATGTTGAACCAACGGATGATCAATAACAGTCAATGACATGTGGAGAGCATAGCAGAGGAAAGAGGAGGGGGAAAGAGGAAAACAGCATTTGTTTTTCTCCTCCTTCCTCTTTAGTCCTTTCTCCTGTTCTTAAACATTGCAATTGTTCTTTTTAAGCCCTGTGCCTTTTTTAATAATTTCGGCATCCCTTGGCAATTTACATAAATCAGCTATTTTTAGGTTTTGATTGGTTTTCCATTCTGGGATTTGAATGTCAAATTGCATAATGTTTTTTTCGTCAAAACTTTGGAAGCGGTAAACTCGAGCCGGATTGTCGAGTACCCAAACCTTGATTCTCGAGTATTCAAAGTCACCTTTTTTCTTTGGGCTGGCTTCGACTAACCATGCTTTACCAACGGGAGTGGTATCAGCTTTGATTGGTTCAAAGTTTAGGTCGGCTTTGGGGAAGGTGGTGGTGAAGTCATTGAGTTGGCTTGGGTCAAAGTTAAATCCGCCTATTTCTGTACCACTGCTGGATTTTGAAATGGTGACTTGGTTGGTTAAGAATAAGTAATTGTAAATATTTTGGTTGTCCACAATTAAAATATTATCAGCCAAAGCATCTGGGGCAATAAATTCGATTCGGGTGAGTTTTTTATCTATCACACTCGAGATTCCCGCTTCAATTTTTAATTTGGTTTTGTCTTGTTCGACTATACCAACAAGTTTGGCTTTGAAGTCCTTGGTGGTTTTTTGGGCTGCGTCGAGGCGTTTAATCAGGTCGTCTATGCTTGGGGCATTTTGGGCAAATGCAGTGATGGTCAGGGCAGCCAGTCCGGCTAGGAAAGCAAATCGTTTCATGATTTAGAGCATACGGTCTTTGGATGTGAGTGGCGATGAGCAACGTCCCAAGGTGTGTTTATGTTAGATTTTAACTATTATTTTATTGAGTCTCGAGTAGACTGTTCGGACATGAAAAAGCTCATCTTTGGTTTTGTTCTACTGAGTGTTTTGGTGGCTTGTCCAACACCACTGCCTACACCACCCACACCCACGGTTTTTCATGCTTTAAGCGTCAGTACGCCCAGTCAAGGTGTGATCAACAGTCCAGAAGCTGGTATTGCTTGTGGCTCGAGTTGTAGTGCCAGTCTTGCCGAAGCTACAACACTAACACTGACGGCTGTGCCAGATGCAAATTTTGCTTTTCTCGAGTGGACTGGGGCGTGTGCTGGGCAAGCTAATCCTTGCAGTATCACCATGAATAGTGCCAAAACAGTCGGGGTGGTTTTTACGGCGGTACAAGGTTCTTTTACACTTGAACTCGAGGAAGCCAGTCTTTTACTGCCCGAGGGTGTCGAAAGTCAATTGGCGTTTAAGCTCGGTCGGATTGATGGGTTTAACGCTACAATCAGTGATTTTTCGGTGGTGGCTACGGGGAAGTACATTGGTTCAGCCGATGTTCAAGTAGCAGTTCGGGTTTTACCAATTCAAAATGATCCAAATCGCTTGGTTCTGGGGTTCAAAGCGCCACTTTTGGGGTTTAGCAGCCCTGCTAGTTTTAGTGCCACATTGACTTTTAAGGTTGCCGATTTAACAAAAATTGTTCCCGTTGTGCTGACCGTTGTGCCTTGCACAAGTGGTTGCGAAGGAAACCCATGAAAAAATTGTTCTTTGTTGTGTTGAGTGCCTTGGTTGCTTGTAGCCAAAGTCCGACTTCTGTGAGTCAAAAGCCAACTTGGGAAAGTGCCGAATTTGCCTTGCCTCATTCGGATTCTGCCACAGTCATGGGTTTGGTGACAATAGAAGAACCGAATCATTTGTTGGTCGAAGGAGATATTCTTGTGCCTCGAGTCAACAAAACCCTTTCAGCCCAAGCAGTCAGTTTTGACCCTGCTTACAGTTCAAGGCTTTGGACAGATGCCAAGGTTTACTACTTATTTGATACAAATTTAGGACAAATTGGGCGTAATAATTTTCTTGAAGCCGCTAAACGAGTCGAAGCCAGCACAGCGATTCGGTTTTTTGAACGCAACAACCAAGCCAATTATGTTCGAGTTTGGGATAATGGCAGTACCTCAGCTTGCAACTCGAGTGTTGGTATGGTTGGTGGTGAACAAAGAATGAGTCTTGGGTGTATTAAAAACAGTGCTACTGAAGGTGCGATTGGTACAGCGGTGCATGAAATCGGTCATGCGCTTGGCTTGTGGCATGAGCAATCTCGAGCCGACCGTGATGATTTTGTGGAAATTGTTTTTGCGAATATCAGTCCTGATAATGCTTTTAATTTCAGGAAAGTTGGTTGGAACGGCTTGTTGCTCGGGGCATACGATTTTACTTCGGTGATGCACTATCGTAAAAATACCTTTAGTATCAATGGACAAGACACAATTATTGCTAAGAATGGGGCGAGTATTATTCGCAGCAATACCTTAAGTGCTGGTGATGTAGCTGGAATCAATCAGTTGTACGGCACACAAATGGCTCGAGTTGGGAATACCACAGCTTTTCGCACAATGCTTGCGGGTAGTTCACTGACTTTTACGACTACCTTAAATAATACGGGTGCATTGCCAATAGTTGTCAATAACTCGAGTGGTGCTAATAATTGGCTGAGTAATGTCACCTTAGGTGCAAAAGAAATTGCTTCTGGTTCAAACACCACATTAACCCTAACGTTTTTGCCGTGCAGCAAACCCGAAATTCAAAGTACAAGCCTGCGTTTTACCACCAGCCTAGGGCAGACCCTCGAAATTCCATTTTTGCGTTTATGCTTTGCTTCAGTTCAATTGCCTTTGGTCAGTGTTTCGCAAATCTCGAGTAACACCTTGCAAATTATCTGGTCAGAATTTAGTGGTGCGAAATCTTTTGGTCTTGCAGCCACGGCGGATTCTGCGCCGGTATCTCTGGCACAAAGTCAATTAACTGCAAAATTTGCAGTGACCAGCGCTCGAGTACAAATTGTGGAGGCAACGGCTTTAAGTGGTAAAAATATGTGTTTTCAACTCAGGGCGTTTGATGCAAACTTAGCTTCAAACACACCTCCGTTGCCTGCTGAGCGCTGCTTAATTTGGAAATAGTATTGCACCGCTTTGTAGCAGAGGGGTATGCTGCAAGTGCTTCAACACATGGAGGAAATATATGCAAAAACGCTTTAATCTGGCTTTGGCTTTTGGTATTCTGGGGGTTACTGCGGCGATGTTTGCTGTAGCTGCACCACCAAGTGCTAAGAAACAACCTTCTTTTAGTAACATTGGGCTTACCACGGGTAAAGTTGGTGGAACGCTAACCCTTGCAGTTGGTAGCGCTCCAACCACCTTTATGTATTATGGTGCGATTGACGGTGCAGCCCAGCGTGTGGCACAACACATGTTTAATGGCTTGATTGAATCCAACCTTGCCACAGCAAAAATCGAACCAGCTTTGGCAGAGTCTTGGACAGTTTCACCAGACGGTAAGGTCTATAACTTTAAGTTGCGCCAAGGTGTCAAATGGCACGATGGCGTGGAATTCACTGCCGATGATGTGGTCTTTACCTTTGATCAGATTATTGCCAATAAAGAAGCT
>JBEGTV010000200.1:0-5455 GCA_041179225.1 Deinococcota bacterium
AACCAATAAGTAGCCTGTTAATCCAATAAAGCCTGTCAGGAACAACAGAATAACCCCAGAGACCCAAGGAATATCTCTAAAGCCTCGGTAACGGTCAGTAAAGAAATTACGCAGCATATGCAGAACAGCCAGTAAAATCATGCCGTTGCCCGCGTAACGGTGAATCCCTCGAATCACACCGCCAAAGAAAACCTGAACGGTCAAATAATCCACGCTCGAGAAGGCTTCTGAGGTTGTGGGCTTGTAGTAGAACCATAAGAAAATACCAGTTGGTACAAGCAGCACCCAAAGTACATTGGTAATACCACCAAGGTAATAAAATGGGTTGAATTCTTCAGGAATGACTTTGTTTATGGCTTTGTCAATATTGACGATGCCTTTATGGATTCCATCCAAACCAGCATCGAAGCCTTTGTCACGTGAAGTTGGTGCTTGATCGGCGCTATAACCTGCCATTATGCGACCCTCCTTTTACCGGGTTTAACGAGGGTTTGGCTGCGAGTATCTGCCAAGAGTGCCGAAGCAATGGCTGTTAGTAGAACAGTAATACCCATATAAGCAAAACCACGTTCAAAAGGAAAAGATTTTAAGTTGGGTAGTAATGCCCCAGAAATTGCGCCTTCTGTGTCTCGAATAATTTTGACCAGGCTAACCGCAAAAGCTGGAATATCTGGCGCTCCGTCATCACGAACAATGTATGGATTTTCGGAAACCAAAGTAGAGTCCACCGTTCCAAAGTCCGGATTGGCGTGAGCGAACGCCCCAATGGTCAAAGGAGCGAGTCCGAGCGCCCCCAAAACCAACAGTATGGCGATAATTGTCTTCATGAATTCTCCTTATTTTTTTCTCGAGCTTCTGGTAAAACCGCATCCTTAGAATACCCTAATAAACGTTCAAGCAAAGCGATTTTTACACGTACATTACCTGCTTTGCGATCCACGGCGTACATAATAAAACCTAGTGTAACCACAAAAAATAGCAGTAAAGTCAACCAAAAAGCGATCATGGCAAGCCCAGTCCATGTTGGTTGCTCAAGGTAGCGCAAGACTTGATTGTAGCCACTCGAGAAAACGAGGATGCCACCAACAAATGAGGCGAGGGTAAATAACCAAGTGCTTCCTTTCATGTTTGATTTCCTTTCTTCTGGATTTAATCAGCAGCTTGTGGCGCGGTTAAGGCTGCCTTGGCAGCTTTTTCAGCCTCGAGCTTAAGGCGTTTTTTACGTTCACCTGCCATAAAAGTCCAGTGCCAAATTGCACCAGCACCAAGCATAATCATACTGACCAAATAAACATAAGGTGGGTCGCGTTTAATATCGGCGATATTCAAAATAATCAGGATACTAAATGCCAACCAAGATACCAAACCGTAAATCCCAACCATAGTCCAGAATGGACGTTTCCACGGGTTACGTTCAGGACTGTAATCTAAGAAGACCACCATAAATGCCACCAGAGGAAGCAAAATCGTTTGTAAAGTTGCTACAGCAGGTTGCCACCATTTCATCATTTGGTACAACCCCAAAAAGTACCAGTCTGAAAGAATCGGGTTTGGGGTCACACTATAATTAGCTGGACTTCCAGTATCCACAGGTACCCAAATAGAAGCCACGACCAATACAACAAAACAAAAGACAACAGCAAACCATGGTAAATTAATGCGCTTAAAGCGCCCTGCACCACCACCAGCCGCTGCTTCACCAATTTTACCGCCGCGTCCTTTACGAGCAAAATAGGCTTCTATGGCTAAAATGGCAAGGATTGAAAGCATAAAATGGGCGCTGTAGAAACGAGTCAGGGTCGCATCGCCAATACTTTGTCCAGCCAACATAAAATTAGCTGTTAAAGCACCGATTTTGAGACTAGAGAGGGTGTGTTCTAAAGCATAAGCAATAGGTCCTAAGAAGACTTTGATCGTTGGGATATTATGGAAATCATCCACAAAAGTTGGAAATGTGGCAAAAACCTTAGTTGCCCACAATGCACGTTGATTCCAAATCAATAAGTAACCGGTTAATCCACTGAACATGGCAAGCAACAAACCAATAATGGTCAGCATGTACGAAAGCTGGTTGTAATTCTTAAATTCACCCCTAAAATACATACGGTAAATTCGCATGGTTAAAGCAATAATCAGGGCATCTGCGCCGTATTTGTGCATATTGCGAATAAGCGCAACAATAAATCCTTGTTCGCCTTCAAAAATCCCTCGTACACTGCGCCATGCCTGGTACGTGTCTGGAACATAAAAAAACATCAAAACTGTACCAGTGGCAATGGTAATGTACCAAAACAACAATGCCATTCCACCAAGCATATACCAAGGGTCGGTTAGGACTTTATCGGTTTGGTTTTCGTCAAATAAATCTAAATTACGGGCGCTTTTTGTCCACCACTGGGCAATTTTTTGCCCAACATTTGGAACAGCTTTTTTACTAGGAACTGCGGGGGCTGCCATAAGTATTCCTCCTTAACCGTAGCTTTTAACGATGATTTCATTGCCTTTAATTTCAAAATCAAAAGGAAATGGAGTGCGAGGCGCAGGACCTGAAACAACTCTACCGGGCAATTTACCAACCCCAGCCACATCTTGTTGTTGGGCAGGATCATAAACGGATAAGTGGCAAGGGCAAGAAAACATTGGGGTTTTTCCACCACAATAATTAAAGCCCGAGCAAACTTCGGCAGGTTGATGGTACTCAAAAATACAACCTAAATGAGCGCAGATTCTCGAGACCACAACAATGCTGTACTTTTGACCATTGTAGTCGGTTTCGCCATATCCACGGCGAAGCCCACTTGGTCCGATTCCCACTTCGGCAGCCGCTAAACTATTGTTTGGTACTCGAACCGCATAACCCAGAACATCGGTGGCAGCCCGTCCTCGAGCTGTGTATTCAACCGTAATTTGTGTGAAAACAAACTCTTTGAAATCATAATCTTTAGCAAATTCCTCGAGAGTACCGACCACTTTATCTTCGTTTAATGGTTTCTCGGTGACGGGTAGTGCCAGTGGTTTCCAAGTTGGTTTTAGGTAAGACAACAACGCTGTTCCAATACCACCAGCCACAGCTAACATCGGTAAAATGGTGATGCCTTTAACAATACTTCTGCGATCAATCACGGTTGACCTCCCTTAAAACGAGGTTTGACATTAAGCACAGGTGGAGAAGTTGAGTAGGAAAAAGAACGGACGTAAGCCACGACATGGTTTATTTCAGCTTCCGATAATTTATCGCCCCACGGTGGCATAGCACTGCCATAAATTCCATGCTTCAAGACTTCACGTAATTTTGCATCTGAACGATTAAAAATACGTCGTGGCTCATGAAAATTAGCGGGATGCGGTTGTAATTTATGCCCGCTCTTGCCCAAGCCCCAACCGTCTGAGCCGTGACACATATTGCAATTACCATAAATCAAAGCACCATCTACTTTGGCTTCGGGGTTATCCTTTGTGCCAATCCGAGACTTAAAGTCTGGTTGAATTTTACGGTACAAGGAATAAGCGATGCTCCAAAGGGCTTCTTTATCAAGTTGCACATCGTATTCGGCATTTTCGGGTTTACCATTTGAAGGATTGGTCACACCAGTTAATTCTATGGTCACGGTGCGATGACGACCTTCCGAATCTTTACCAAGTTCACGTAATTTTAAGTACGCCTGAAACGGGCTTTCCTCGAGTGTCGGCATCATTTCGGGAGTGATTTCAGCCCCTAAAGTCTTTAGTAAAGCGTCTCCCAATACTACATTTGGATTGGCAACGGGTAACAACAAGGCTTCTTCACCCTCGAGCCAAGGTCCTGCATACGACCCAAATTCTGCCAAGGCAGTATCCATTTTGTGTTGCCCTTCGGGTTTTTCACGGTAAGTGATTTCGCGCCCAGACATATACCCAGTGTTATTGGGGTCACGGTTGCTCAAATCAATTTTATATTCGGCAGGATATTGCTGGTATTTCCAAGCGTATTCGCCTTCTTCGACTTTTAGCTCAAGTGGTTTTTCGCCTTCACGGATGTACAACACACCTTTTTTGGCGGCTTCTTTAGCTGGATTATTGGCGCTGCTTGGCACACTACAGGCAGCGAGACTCGAGATTAAAAAGAGTGAAATGATTTTTTTCATCAAAACCCCTGTGGTGCAATCCAAGAAATTAAGGCGAAAAAGATGATGAAAATGATCACAGCAATCACTGAAGTTGGTACGTTTTTCTCGCCAACATGAATACCTGCAATTTCGTGGGTATGGTTGTCGTCGTGGGTGTCTTTATTCTGCTCTGCCATAACTCACCTCTTGCCTTCAATTTGCTTAGTCTGTGGACGTTCAATACTTGGAATAAATGAATCATCGGGAAGCGCAACTGCAAATTTGACCCGTTCAGAATTCTGAAACTGCCCATCTAAAACTGCCCAAAGCATAGATAAAATCAGCAGTGAAAAAATAATTCCAACAGCAATTAACACCACCCAAGTTCCACTGTAATTTAAGCCCACGCCCGGCACATGATCAGCCAAAGCTAAATTCGAGAACAAAGTTGCAGATATTAAAACTCGAGTCAAAAGTTTCATCAATGACCACCGCCCGCTTTAGGTGCGCCTTCGTACTTTTTCTTAATCGTACCTGGTTGCAAAATGTTTTTATCATAGTATTTCTCGCGTCCCGCTTTAGGCACAAGGTCTTGGTCAGCCGCTAAGGATTTCAAGTAAGTGACCACATACCACATTTGCTCAGAGTTCAGAATCTGATCCCAACGTGGCATTCTTGTCCCCGGCACACCGCGAGCCACTTTATTAAACCAGTGACCATCGGTAAAATCTTTATAACGAGGCAAATGGAAATTGGCGGCTGGTTTAGGATAGAACATCTTCGCCAAAGGCACATCCGCCCGACCTTCAAAGCCGTGACAAGCCGAGCAATTCTGATTGTAAATTCCTCGACCTGCGCCAATGTTAGCCACTGTTTGCCCAAGTGGAGACTCGAGATTGCGGTATTTTTCGGGAACATTGACATCTTTGGTGTCCCAAGCCCGTGTATTGCGAGTACCGAGGCTTTGAATATATGCCACAAGGTCTTTGATGTCTTTAGAGTCAAGGTAGCTATAACTCGGCATATAACTGCCGGGTAAGTACGAACGTGGAGCTTTCAAATGCCCGATATGCCATTCGTCGGGGTACAAGCCGCCTTCATAGGTTAAATCTGGACCATTACGGAGTGTACCCAGCAAATTAGAATTGTCGTAGGCAAAGTCGCCAGCTTGCGAAGTTGGACCAACACCTTCGTCTTGGAAACGCACAAATTGACTATGGCAAACATAGCAGTTCTCGCGCTTAAAAACTTCGCGCCCACGCAACTCAGCTTCGGTGTAGTTGCGAAGCCCAACGGCTGGTTCGGGATTAAAGGTTGCGGCGGGTACAACCACCACTAAACTGGTCACACCAGTCGCAAGGAGCATAAAC
>JBEGTV010000201.1:0-5451 GCA_041179225.1 Deinococcota bacterium
TGCAAGCCAAAGTGATTCGTTTATTCCTCGAGCTTGAATCAACAGGAGTAACAAGGTTTGGATTGCCAAAAGATGCCATTGGAAGTCTGCCTTTGCCCCTGCCGCCGCTCGAGCTTCAGCAGCGCAGTGCGGATTACTTAGACGCAGAAACAACACACATAGACCAATTAATCCAAGAAAAAGAAAAAATGCTGGAATTACTCGAGGAGAAACGCGCTGCGTTAATCAGTCGGGTTGTGACAAAAGGCTTGGATGATCGTGTACCCATGAAAGAATCGGGTCTCGAGTGGATTGATATGATTCCAGCTCATTGGCGCGTATTGCAGCTTAAACGCACTTGGATTTCTGCGGATTATGGTATTTCTGATGATATTCGAGGAAATGGAACAATTAAAATTTTGCGAATGAGCTGTATCGTAAATGGTAAAATAGATTTAGAGAATGCTGGTCAAGTAGAAGAAGTTGATCCATACTTGTATCTTGAACCGAATGACATTCTTTTTAATCGAACAAATAGCTTAGACCAAGTAGCAAAAGTTGGAATTTTAGACCAAAAACCCCAGAATCCCACTTCCTTCGCTTCATATTTAGTCCGTATTCGCACCAACGAATTCGTCTTGCCAAACTATCTTGTGTACTTACTAAATAGCTCGAGTTTTATCACTTTTGCTCGGAGCAACGCCGTTGCAGCAATTAGTCAAGCAAATTTGAACCCGACAAAGTATGGTGAAATCCATGTTGCTTTGCCACCTGGAGAAGAGCAAGAAAAGATCATTGAAATGATTCAGAATCACGAATTGGAAACACAGCAATTGAGCAAAGAACTCAAACTCTCTCTCGAGCTTCTGCGTGAACGGCGGAGTGCTTTAATCACCGCAACCGTTACAGGGCAATTGGCGATAGAATAGCCTATGCACATCCAAAGCCTGAGCTTGACCAATTATCGAGGGTTTGAACAACTCGAGATAAGTTTTCATGCCAAAGTCAATGTGATTGCTGGTGTGAACGGGGTTGGCAAAAGCAGCTTGCTTCATGCGCTTCGAGTGGTATCTTCTCGTGTGCTAACGGATGTGGCTTTTGCCAAAAACAAAAACCATTTTTTGACAGACGAAGACTTAAAGCAGCCAGATAGCTCGGTGGCTATAGTGGCTCGGTTCAAAATTGGGGAATTAGACGGTACTGCAAGGATTCAACAACAAATTAGACAAGTTTTAATAGAGAGTCTCGAGGATGCAAAAAGCAGACTGCGTCTTGCGAAACAAGCGGGTGATCGTCTCGCCGTAAAATTGGCGCGAAATGACATTAAAGCATATCAGGCTGTACTCGCCGACATAGATGATAATTACACACTGGCAATCAGCCCATTGCCTGTACTTTCACCAACAGACAATAAGCATTTTAATGGTGGGAACTATGTTGCCACAGAAACTCGTAAAAAACTAAAGGAATTGCGCGAGCAAAAAAACTTGCCGTTTGTGGTTTATTATTCGCCGCTTCGTTATATTTATTCCAGAGCCACAACACTGCCCACATCAGAGCCTTTGGGAATCGAACGGGCTTTTGAAAATGCTCTTGAGGAAACTCAAATCGAATTTCGCAGTTTTATGTATTGGTATTGGGTGTTGTCTGAAAGTAAAACCAAACAAGCCAGTACCATGAGAAAGCAACTGGAAAAAACCATGCGGGCTTTCCTGCCTGAATTTACCAATTTGCGGCTTCAGACCAGCACTCGTGCTGATGGCAGGTTGCAACCCAGATTATTGGTGGATAAAAATAAAATCCCGCTCGAGTTGGCTCAGTTATCCGATGGTGAACGCGGATTGCTAACCTTGGTGTTTGATTTAACTCGGCGCTTAGCACTGGCAAATCCGACCTTGGCAAATCCAATTGCCGAAGGTCAAGCCGTGGTTTTAATAGATGAACTCGAGCTTCATTTGCATCCAAGTTGGCAACGGCAAGTGCTGCGGCGCTTAAGCAATACATTTCCAAATTGCCAATTTATTGTTACAACGCATTCGCCCCAAATTATTGGGGAAGCAGAGCCAGATTGGGTTCGTTTTTTAGAGCGTGAAGAAGGAAAAATTATTTGCTGGACTCCATCACAGACATTTGGTAAAGATACAAATTCAATTTTGGATTTAATGCAATCTACTTCACGTACTGAATGGATGGTGAGTAAACTTGGAGATCTGAGTCACTTAATTCATGCAGAAAATTTTGTTGCAGCTCGAGCGCTAATCAAAACAATTCAAGATCGTATCAATGGCAATGATCCAGAACTAATCCGTGCAGAGACACTAATTCATTTTCTCGAGGGTGATGATGCGAGTAATCAGAAAAAAGACTGAACCAAAATCATTGATAAAGCATCGAAAAAAGTCGCACTCGAATTTTGATAATTACGCAGAAAAGCAAGATTTAAGAGATAAGTTGGTTGAAGAACAAGGCTATATCTGTGCTTATTGCAATTGCCGCATAGTAGCAACTGAGAGTCAAATGAAAATTGAACATTATCATTGTCAAGATTTCTTTCCCCAGTTACAATTAACGTTTACCAATCTACTAGCCGTATGTCGAGGTGGTGAAGGTCAGTCACCGCGTCTTCAGCACTGTGATACACGTAAAGGGAATAAATCTATTTGCAAAAATCCGTCTCAAAGTGGCGACAGAATAGAAGACATTGTATTTTTTCTTGACGATGGAACTATTTTTTCAACAGATTCAAGATATGACACAGAAATAAACACCATTCTTAATCTAAATCTTGAATCAATGAAAGGCAACAGAAAATCTGTTTTGGACGCATTTATCTTGTCCCTTCCCAAAATGGGAGAGTTGAAAAAAGCTGATGTTCAGAGAAAAATTAATGAGTGGTATCAACCACAAAATGGATATGTTCACCAACATTGTATGATTGTGGTTCATTGGTTACGTAAACGCCTTAAGAGAATGCCCTAAGCCTAGGCACGCACGCCAATCCTGTTTTTGGGTTTATGATGGTCTGGCATGAAACCCAACCTCTCCGAAGCTGCTTTTGAAACAGCCATTGAAACCAGTTTGCTGGCTGGTGGTTTTGTTCGTTTGGCTTCGGAAGGTTTTGATAAGGAACGGGCATTTTTTCCAAACACCGTTCTCGAGTTTATTCGGGCTACCCAACCGCAAACATGGGCAAAACTCGAGGCGCTGCATGGCGATTCAACTTCTGAACACATCCTGCGCGATTTAAGCCAATGGCTTGACACACATGGGATGCTGGCGACCCTGCGGCATGGTTTTAAGTGCTACGGGCGTTTGCTGCGCGTGGCGTACTTTAAGGCGGCGCATGGTTTAAATCCTGAACTCGAGGAGCGGTACAACCAGAATATCCTTGGGGTCACACGGCAGTTGTTTTACAGCAAGAACGCCAATGTCTCCATAGATTTGGTGCTGAGTTTAAACGGCTTACCTGTGTTCACCCTCGAGTTAAAAAATCCGTTGTCTGGGCAAACCGTGGCGAATGCGGTTTTGCAGTACCGTGGGCGCGACCCGAGGGAACGCTTGTTTGAATTTAAAAAACGTACTTTGGTGCATTTTGCAGTGGATACCGAAGTTGTGCAAATGTCCACTCGTCTTGCCGAAGAAGCCACGGTCTTCCTGCCGTTTAATTTAGGTGTGGCGGATGGTGCGGGTAATCCTGCCGATCCAAATGGGCGTTCGTACCGCACTGCCTACCTGTGGGAAGATGTGTTGGCAAGAGAGAGTTTTTTGGATTTACTGGCACGGTTTTTGCACCTCGAGTTTAAGGAGTCGTTTACTTCCGATGGCAAGAAAGTGCGGAAGGAAACGATGGTCTTTCCGCGTTTTCATCAGCTTCGAGCGGTGCGGCGTTTGGTGGCTGCGACGCTGACCGATGGTGTTGGGCAGAATTACTTAATCGAGCATTCGGCTGGCAGTGGTAAAAGCAACACCATTGCTTGGTTGGCACATCGTTTGTCTTCGTTGCACACGGCGCTCGAGGCTCGGGTTTTTGATAGTGTTGTGGTGATTACGGATCGCTTGGTGCTGGATAAGCAATTGCAGGACACGATTTATCAATTCGATCATCGCAATGGCGTGGTACAAAAAATAGATTCGGATTCTAAGCAATTGGCTTTGGCGCTCGAGTCTGGCGTTCCAATTATTATTACGACTTTGCAAAAGTTTGGTTTTGTAACTGGGCATCTGCAAAAACTCGCCGAGGAGCGCGGTAGCGAAGCCAATGTAGGTGTGTTACCCGCTAAGCGTTACGCGGTGCTGATAGACGAAGCCCATTCTTCGCAATCGGGCGAGGCTGCCGCCGATCTCAAAGAAGTGCTGGGCGGTGCGGATTTGCTCGAGCGGGCGCGGTTGCAAGCGCTTGATGAAGGCATGGCAGACCAAACCGAGTTGTACCGCACGATGGCAAAACGCGCTCGGCAACTCAACATCAGTTTCTTTGCCTTTACCGCCACGCCAAAGCACAAAACCTTGGCGGTTTTTGGGCAGGGTCAGGCTTTTGATAAGTACACCATGCAGCAAGCCATCGAAGAAGGTTTTATTTTGGATGTGCTGCGGAATTACACAACCTACAAAGCCTATTACAAGCTCTTAAAAGCCACCGAGGACGACCCCAATGTCGAACGCAAAAAAGCAGCCAAGGCATTGGCGCGGTTTATGCGGGTTCATCCGCATAACATCGCTCAGAAAACCGAGGTGATGATTGAGCATTTTTATGCGTTTACCCGCCATAAAATTGGTGGTCGTGCCAAGGCAATGGTGGTCACAGGCTCGAGGCTCGAGGCGGTGCGGTACAAACAAAGTTTTGATGCGTACATCCGCGAAAAAGGCTACCCAATCAAAACGCTGGTTGCTTTTTCTGGGGTGGTACAAGACGATAAAATCCCTAATGTCTCGTTCACCGAATCGGGCATGAACAATGGCTTATCAGACAAGGAATTACCAGAACGCTTTGCCTTAGAAGATATTTACAAAGTGCTGCTGGTCGCCGAGAAGTACCAAACGGGCTTTGACCAACCTTTGTTGCACACGATGTACATTGATAAACGCCTTGCAGGAATCCAAGCGGTGCAAACGCTTTCGAGGCTGAACCGAATTCATCCGCTTAAAGAAGATACTTTTGTGCTGGATTTTGTTAATGACCGCTTAGACATCCAAGCTGCTTTCCGTCAGTTTTTCACTGGGGCGGTCATGGGCGAAGAAGTCGAAGTCTCCAAGCTCTACGAATTAAAAGCGGTGCTTGACCGCTCGGCGGTGTACTTGCTTGAGGAAGTCGAACGCTTCGCGGCGGTGTACTTCAAGCCCAAGCAGCGCCAGAGCCAGAACGATCACCGTGCCATCAACAGCATTCTTGATCCTGCGGTGGATAGGTTCAAAGCACTCCAAAAAAAATCACTCGAGGAATCCGAGATTTGGCGTGGGCAAGCTGAATCATTT
>JBEGTV010000202.1:0-5441 GCA_041179225.1 Deinococcota bacterium
ACGATGATGGCAACATTGTTTTTGCGGCTGATTATCTGCATTTGGTTGAAAACAACGAACATGAAGCTCGGCATGGGATTTTTCAAATGCGCCCTGGACAAGCAGCGCGTTTACTCTTAACCAACGATTCGATGGTTGGCTCTGGCTCGAGTGCCGCCCGCATTGGTCGTTTTGGACTGATAGACCTGCACGATTCTGGCAATCTGGTGGTACAAGCCCATACATTTAGCGAACAAGAAGAGCAAAGCTCACCTGTGCTGCTCCAAGGCAATATGGGGCGCATTAACCTCCAAGCTCCGCTATCCGGGCTGAGTTTACAAACCACAAATAACCTAGCTGTCCAAAGCCAAGGCTCGAGTATTCGCTTAGGACGCATGGAAAACGGTCCTCGGGCTGGGGCAAAAGGGCGTTTTGCGTATGTCTTAAAGCAAGGCAAAAAACAGGCGTTGGTGCAGAACCAAAAAGTAATCACTGCTACTGGCGCAAGCAGCCCCACAGGTTCAGAAGTGCTTGGCGCACTGCCACCCGTGATGAGCGCCAACAGCCTGACCTATTTTGTGATGGGAACAAAGGATGGCGACGAGCTTTGTGCTTACGATGGCGAGCGAATTTATAGTTTCCTCAAAAGCGGCGATTATTTACATAACGATAACCGCCCGATTGACAAAATTATTTTTGGTCTGACCACACAACAAACCAACCGTGCTGGGGCGATGGCATTTGTGGTTTCTCATGCCGATAAAAGCGCTACTTTGGTGCTTGGTGTACCCGTTTAAGGAGCTTTATGCCAAAATTTATTTTTAATACATCCCCAAGCGGCGCACTCAAAATCGGCGAAGGTTTGGCGCTGTTTGCCAACAACCAAAGAGCTGCAAATTGGGGTGGTGAATACTCCGAAGTATTGTTTGATTTTTACACGGACAGTTGGTGGCATGAAATAAGCGGTTATCTGCGTTTTACAGCCTATGCTGGGTTTCAGATGGGTTATGCGGTCAATTCTTTTGTGGATGCAAATATCGAATATAATGCCAATAATCTAGCCACCAAAGGAACATTTTCTTTTGGTGGCACACAAGCCTCTGGTAAAGATGGCTTTGCCGCAGGGATTAAGATAGGTTTTGGTGTAGCCATTAGTTTTAATTTTTATATCGATATTCCTTTTATTCCTACCTTCAGTTTGGAGCTTTCGGTTAACCTAGACGCAATTGGCTTTTTATTGTCTTTGGCATTTGGTCTATTTGGTTCTGGGGCAAAGGACGGTCGAGCGAGCGCTGATGGTGGCTTAAACCTTTTTGGAGAAAGTATTGCAGGGTTAAGCAATAATGGCGCAAGTCAGGCGTTTATGGGTATTACCATGAAACTCAATCTGCTTAATCTTATTCCTAGTTTTGCTACATTTAACATAAGTCTAAAAAAGGCGTACAGTTCAGTAGCCGCCGGCGTTGTACTGCGGGTTGGTACCAATGTCAACTTTCAGCCAACTGAATTTTGGTACCAAAGACACGGCTATACTTTTCCTTCTTCTATGAGCAGTTCGGTCGTTGTAGACGAAAGAAACATTAAAACATATCCTTTTGGATACAGTGGTGCAACCTTCTTAAAGGTAAAACATACATTTACTTTTACCATCCATCTCGGTTTTTATGCAGACGTATCGGTATTCAAGTTTATCAGTCTTGGTACAGAACTGACTTACGATATGCTTCGTCGGCTTAATCTTTTGGAACGTGGCGAAAAATTTAACAGAATTACTTCAGGCGGTACAATTGCCAGCGCCCCAAGTGGTCAAAAGCCGCGTGTGGTCTTCCATAAATCATGAGCCAAGACCCCGAAACCCTACCAGAACTGCATATTCACAGCCCTGAAGACCTGTTTAGGTACTTGCTCGAGGGAACAATACTCGAGCAAGTGGCACTGCTTGAAGCAATTGCCACTGACCCAGAATCGGCGTTGTCGTTTGGGGCAGACCAAGACGGACGTGAATTAACAGACGTTTTACTCAGTCTCGAGCAGAGCAATTCATCTTTGCGGGTTGCCACCCTGCAAGCCTTAAGCACACTGCCAAATGAAGACCGAATTATAAAAGCATTCAAAGAGCGCTGGTTAAACAGCCAGCAAAACAATGTTTGGTTTGTGCTGCTTGAGAAACTGCGCTTTGAAGGCTGGACTGAACTGATGCAAGCAACACTACATCAAAACCAGAATCTCAATCAAGCGGTTTTTGTAGCAGATACATTTGTTGGGCATCCAGATTGTTCGGCTAAAGACCGAGTGCGAATTGCCGCCCTGACCGAAACAGATTTTAACGAGAACATTAGTGCCGAAAATACAACTTTTTGGCTCGAGCAATTACAGCACACACTGGTATATCGAGCTTATCAAAAACTCGAGCTTCAAGGGCAAAATGCTTATGAATTGTTGCATTTACAGTGCGACAAACTGGATTCAGAAAGCCAACTCTGGTTACTTAATTGGGGCTGGCAGGTGTTCGAGGATAAAACCATTGTACAGTGGGCATTGACCAAAAGTACCGAGCTACAAAAAGAAGCCCTCGAGTTATTGGTAGAACAACCTGCCCCAGACCTCGCGCCAGACATCCAAGCCTTTGCGACTGATCAAGACCCTGAAATACGCTTGCTGGCGATCCAAGCTGGTGCAAAACGCAATTGGCAAGACTGGCAAATCGAGCCAGACCAAAATGTGCAACTCTCGATGATTGCCCGTCTCGAGAACCCACAGGCTTTGCTTGAACTTTTCTTGCACGATGATTGGCGTTACCGCGCTCAGGCAGCCAATGCACTGATTGCCCTTAGAGGCGTACCCCAAACCGCCTTAGAGCCGTATTTACAACACCAACGCGAAGAGGTACGGGCAGCAGCAGCACGGGTTTTACTCGAGGTTTAGTTGTTGGAGAAAAAACTCTCTGGTTTAGCGAATTTATCTTCTAAAAAACGGCTGTTGACCAATATTTTTTGTGCGTCGCCTTGAAGCTCATTGCTGCTGGCTTCTTGAATGCTTTTTTTGAGTAGCGTCAGTTGCTCCCGCAAAATAACTTTAGCTGTTTTTACCATCTTTGATTGGGTGGATATTGGCGTAAGCGGGTGGCAATGCCAAATAGTTCTCGAGCGTGTGTGCTAGGTAATCAAGGGCAGCTTGTTTAATTGCAAAGGCATTCTGTGTGCCTTGGAGGTTGCGTGCGCCTATGGTCAACGTTCACATCTTGGCTTGGGGTATCTTGGCGCTAATGCGTGTTTACTGGTTTGGCTTAACACTGTTTTTTGGTTCTTTGGCGTTGTCACAAACCACGTCACCCAATAATTTGCCACCCATTCAACCCAAACCAGTAGTGCCTAAACCAACCGCTCCAGCCGTCCCAGTTACACCAATGGTTCGACTCGAGGACTCTAAAACCATTCAAGCAATTCGCGCTAGAGGACGTTTAATCGTGGCACTCGACCCGCAATTTGCGCCTTTTGCGTTGCGGGACGACAAAGGTAAAATTGTTGGTTTTGACGTGGATTTAGCCAAAGCCATTGCTGCTCAAATTGGCGTGCCACTCGAGGCACAAACCACAGTTTTTAATGGATTACTAAACGCTGTTAAGGTTGGTCGGGCTGATTTTGCGGGTAGTGGTATAACCTTAAGCTCGAGAAAAGATGTGTTGTTTAGTCAAGTGTTTTTTGATAATGCACAAATTTTTGCAGTGCGTAGCGGTAATCCTACTAAGTTTACTTTTGAAAAGACGAATTTAATGGGTAAGCAAATTGGAGTTCGTGCGAACACCATTGGTTTTTTAGCGGCTTTTCGCACCCTTGTGCCGTTGGGTGCAAAAATTAAGGTCTATGAAACCAATCAAAAAGCCATTGCTGAATTACAAGCAGGAAAAATCGAAAGCCTGATTTTGGATGCCCCAAGTTTTGAAGCTTATCGTGGACGCAGAATTCCAATTGACCGAATTGCGGGTACGTTGGTACAAGAACACTATGTTTTTGCCTTACCTAAGAACTCGGATATGTTGCCGTTCTTAAATCAAGCCATAGAAACTTGGAAACAAAACGGGGCGTATTATAAATCCCTTGAAAAGTGGGTGCTGGACAGATGAGCCTACTGGTTCACTTGACAGATGAGCCTACTGGTTCACTTGACAGATGAGCCTACTGGTTCACTTGACAAATAAAAAAACGCCCATCAAGGACGCTTTTTTACGCCAAAAGAATTTTAGAGCTTGCCCTTGAGGGTGCTGGAAGCCTTAAACTTCAAGCGTTTGCCACTTGGGATTTTGATCTTGTCTTTGGTACCTGGTTTAACACCGGTGCGAGCTTTGGTCTTGACGACACTGAATGTACCCAGTCCGGGTAGCGTTACGCTATGCCCTTTCTTTGAACCTGCCAAGACTGCACCAATCATTGCGTCTACGGCTGCTCCTGCGGCTTTGCGGGTCACGCCAGCCTTGGCTGCGACTTCTTGAACGAGATGTGCTTTACCCATACGATCTGCCATGTGTATTACCTCCGTGCATTACTTTGCTACGGACACAGCTAATTTGTCAAGAGGGGGCAAGGAGGTTCTGACTTGTGTCAGACGCAAATGCACTTCGCGCAAAACCGAATACTCCGCCAGTGACAACACCAGTTTGGCAATGCTTCTCGAGAAGACTGTCACAAACGCGATGAATCAATCCACCAAAATCCAGAGTAGCACACCAGTCCGTGCTGTGCGAAAACATGGCTTTTTGAACTGTTGTTGACGGCTTCGTGTAGACTATACCATATGGTCTTGAGCGCCCAAATCCAAAATCTTGAACAACTCGAGCAGAAGTTACTCGAGGCGAGAACCAAACGAAAACCTTTGCAGTTAAGCCAAGACACCAATGCCTACAGAGTAGTCAATGGTAGCGGCGATGCCTTAGAACATCTGACCATAGACCGATTTTTTGAGGTGCTGGTCGTATCGCTGTACCAAGACATCAACCAAGACCAAGAAGAAGCACTGCTCGAGACGATTGCCAAGGTTTTTAAGCCGCAGAGTATTTACCTTAAACGCCGTCCTAAAGAAGCTCGGGTGGTCTCCAATACAAAGCGTCCAGACCTTGCACCGCAAATGGCAGCGTGGGGATTACAAACCCCAGAAACCACAATTCTCGAGCGCGGCGTAAAGTATTTAATTCGCCCAAGTGGAGATTTATCGGTCGGGATTTTTTTGGACATGCGTGAAACCCGAACTTGGCTCAGTCAAAACATTGGCAAAAGCCGAGTATTAAACTGCTTTTCGTACACTTGTGGTTTTGGTTTGGTTAGTAGTTTATCTGGCGCAAGCCGCGTGGTTAATTTGGACTTATCGCGCAAAGTATTGGATTGGGGACAAGAAAATTACCGCCTAAATAACCTCGAGCCACAAGACATGGACTTTATTAGCGGCGATACCTTTGAATGGTTCAAACG
>JBEGTV010000203.1:0-5412 GCA_041179225.1 Deinococcota bacterium
TGCAGACCGAAACAGCCTCTGGTTTGGTGTTCTCGAGTAATTGGGCAAAGGTCGCATAGCCACTGACCGCCCACTCGATTTCGCGTTTTGCACGCAATTCTGGGTTGACTTCGACAAAGCCAATCAGCTTTGCCCCTGCTTTTTCATAGCCTCGGTAATGGGTGGCGGCAATGTTTCCAGCGCCGATAATCGCAACGTGAATGGTCATGAAAACATCGTAACATCAACAGAAGTTTCCTTGAGATTCTTGCCCGAAAGCTCGAGACGGTTTTTCCTCATTTGAAAACGCTAAAATAAAGATATGAATCGCCGTAACACGCGGCAACGCGAAACCATTTTAGCAGTGCTTCACAGTGCCGAAGGACCTTTGGGCATTCCCGATATATATTCTCGAGCCAGAGCCAACTTAGACACACTTGGGCTTGCCACAGTCTACCGTGCAGTCAAAAGAATGTGTGATGACCAAGAAATTCTCGAGGTCGAATTGCCCGGGGAAGAAGCTCGTTACGAAGTACGCCGCGCCCATCACCATCATCATTTTCGGTGTCAGAAATGCAGTAAGGTCTTTGAACTTGATTTTTGCCCATTGCATTTGCCCAGTGGGACGTTGCTGCCCAATGGCTACCGCGTCTTAGAGCATCATTTGACCTTGTACGGTTTATGCCAAAGCTGTGACTCGAGAGCCGCATGAAGGGCATGGAATTTCACAGGGAGACCACTGGCGACTATGCCCGTGAGGTGCGTGTTTATGGTCAAGAGAGAGTCTCCCCTAAAGGATACCGTTTCTTTGTAGAGGAGGGGCTTGTCCCCTCCCTGCTTTTTTTCGGACTGATAATTTTGTTCTTCTCGAGTAGTTTTGCCTTTGCCCAAGGCGAACCGCCACCTGCAATCAAAGGGGTGATTGAACGCCCAGCCGCAGTTGGCAGTGGCACAGATTTTGAAGTGCGGCTCGAGACTAAAAAACTGGTTGGTGTAATAGATGACCTTGGCATGGGTAAACTTGGGGCAACTGTCGAAGTCGTGGCACAAACCTTAAGTAGTGGGGCAGTCATTTATCGCTTGTCTCCGGGCGATAATGCGGCGTATGTCGAAGGGATAATCACACAAATTCTCGAGACTCCCACCGATACCAGAGAACCCCAATTGCTCGAGGCGCGACTCAGCACAGGTAAATTGGTTCAAGTGCAAGATGATTCACGGCGTTTTAAGGTCGGGGATAATCTCGAGATTTTCCCGACGCTTGGACCCGAGAACGAATTTATTTTGTATGCCAATGACCATATACGCCGAGCGCCGCTTTTGTGGCTGGTGATTTTATTTGTGGCAATTGCGGCAATTGTTGGGCGCGGCAAGGGAATTCGGGCGGTTCTAGCGATGGGCTTTTCTTTGACTGTTATTTTACTTGCGATTGTGCCAGGCATCAGCAGTGGGTTTAATCCTGTGCTGGTGGCAATTCTTGGTTCGACTGCAATTCTGGCAGCCAGTGTTTATTTTGTGCATGGTATCAATTGGACGGCGCACTCGAGTTTAATTGCAACTGTACTGGCAGCGATTATTACCTTGGTTCTCGCTAATCTTTTTGCTTCACTGGCGCATTTAACGGGTTTAGGGGCAGAAGAAGGGGCAATGATTCTGCAAATGAGTCAGCAAGCTGGGGTAAACGTCAATCTTCGCGCCCTGATTATTGCTGGAATCCTGATTGGCGCACTTGGGGCTTTGGTGGACAGCACCGTGGCACAAGCTGCCGTCGTGCGTGAACTGAGTAACATCAACCCAAATTTAGGCTGGCAGAAACTCTATGCCAGTGGCATGAGCGTTGGTTTTGACCACATCGGCAGTTTAATCAACACACTGGTGCTGGCAAACCTTGGCTCGAGTTTACCGCTTTGGGTGGTTTTTACCCTTGGACAAATGAGTTTTCGGCAAGCCATTAACCTCGAGATGGTCGCCACCGAAATTATTCATGCTTTAATTGGCAGCATTGGGCTGATTCTGGCTGTGCCACTGGCAACGCTTTTGGCGGCTTGGCTTTTTGCGGGTGGGCGATTTCCGGGGACAGATAATGTTCATAGCCACACCCAAGTGCTTGTGCCGCAAACCCGTTCGGATGCACTGGCAAGGGCGCTTGAAATGCCTATCGAAGAAACACGGCGCTCTAAACTTGACCCAAAGACCTTATTGGGCGAACCGCCAGAATAGTTTTATTCCCACCCCAAAGTGTTTTAGACTAGCTTCATGCGTATCTTGGTCAATCTAGTTTTATTTTTTATTGTAGCAGCAGCTTTTGCATGGTGGTTACGTCCTTACTGGGGACGTTGGAAACGACTCTATCAAGGCGCTAAAAATACCTTTAAGTTTGTGCGTCAGGTGCGAGATGCAACTAAAAACGGTGGCTTCACGGTGCGTGGTGGTACAGACTTCTTGAGAACGGGACAAACCGATTTTTCTCAAGCCAGAAAAAACCCCAAGACTGTGGATGTAACGCCAAAAATGACAGTGAAAGTCGGCTGTCCAGTCTGCAAAGAAATGCTTTCCGAAGCCCAACTCGAGGCAATGCGTTCGGGTGGGGTGCGTTGCCCAGCCATGATTCAAAATGGGGCTAATTGCCCGTATTACGGACGGACACTGAATTAGGGTCCCCTGAATCGGGTCCCATAAAAAAACCGAGATAAAAAAAGTAAAGGCGAGGCTAAAAATGCCAAAGCCAATGAACAAAATAAAAAAAGGCAACACAAACCATGTGCCACTCGAGATGCGGACTCGGGCGGCGGTTTTTTGAGGTTTTGCCAAAGAACCAATCATCAGCCAAGCCAACGCGCAAAGAACCGCAATTTCTCGAGTCCTTGAACACTCTGACCACCTTCATGGTTATTGTACGGGTAAATCCGAATCTCTTTTTGTCCTATATGGTGGTTGTAAGCGGCATAAACTGTACTGGGTGGGCAGATGTCGTCCATCAAGCCAACACTGTAAAGCGCGGGGCTGCTGCTGCGCTTGGCAAAGTTGATGCCATCAAAATAAGACAAGGTTGTAAAAACCTGCTCGAGTTGATCACGGTGCATTTTTAGGTATTGGGTGATTTCACCGTAAGGGTGGGTCGCCACGATTTCGGTGGCTCGGCGGTAATGGCACAAAAACGGGACATCGGGAGCAAATGCCGCAACTGGCTCGAGGGCGGCGGCGGCGATGGCAATTCCTCCACCTTGGCTACCGCCAGTCACGGCAATGCGTTTTGGGTCTATCATGCTTAAATTCTTAGCGGTTTCGATGGCGCGTACCGCATCGCTAAAAACACGGCGGTAATAATAGCGGTTTTGGTGGGTGATGCCTTTGGTCATAAAACCGGGGATATGTCCGTTGCCAGGGTTATCGTCTATATCTGGGGTACTGCCTTTACTCCAAACACTGCCCTGCCCTCGAGTGTCCATAATGATATGGGCATAACCAGCACTGGCATAAAAAAGTGCATCGTGAGATTCGCCGCGCCCACCGCCATAACCAACAAATTCAACAATTGCCGCGATTTTTTCAGCCCGAATTTTAGGCAAAGTCAGCCATGCTTTAATGCGTTGCCCGTTGTACCCCGAGAAGGTCAAATCAAAACTTTCGACTGTTTGAAATGGTGAAACAACTGGGGCAAGTTCGATGTTCAGGGCATGACCTCGAGTGGTGGCAAGCGTCTGCTGCCAGAAAGCATCAAAATCAGATGACTCAAGAACTTCTGGGCGGTAGGTCTGTAATTGCTCGAGTGGCAAGTCAAAAAGTGGCATGGTCAATCATCTCCTATAACCAGTTGGGCTTGCAAATCAAAGACCTTCTGACCACCTAAAAAACGAATTTCAAGTTGTTTGGGGATACTCGGCAACTCGAGGATTTGTGGGTCGTTGGGCATCAGGTCAAGCATGTTATCCGAAATTTCGTTGGTCTCGAGCCAAACGGCTTTAACGGGTTTATCGGTGCTGATTCTAAGCTGGTGTTGTCCAATTTGCTCGACTTGAATGTTGGCTTTTGGCAATTCAAATTGTACATAAGGCTCGGGGAAAATGCTGTCTCTGGCAATCACTTGGTTGTTTTGCAGTAAACGCACTGCATAAATCGCTTGCCCTTGAGAAATTGTGCCAAGTTCGGTGCTGGCGTTAGCAGCTAAATTCACGGCTCGAGTTTCAAAATGGACACACAGCCCCTGTAAGTCAAAAATACGAATCTCGAGGTCGCACTGCCATGTTTCTAAGTGATGGTTGCTTGCCCAAATTGCCCCATCTGTCCAAAGGTTAATGGTGATGGCTTGCAAGGCGCGTTTGACCGTGTAATACGCTGGTTTATAACGGTGGCTCGAGTCTATGATTGCCCAACTGCTGACTTGCCAGCAATCGTTCAGTTGCCAGACCAGTGCGCCGCCGCAGGCTCGGTTATGTGGTGTACCCCATGCCCGTCGCCAAATTCGGTAAGCCGCATTTAAGGCTTCGGACTGGACAATTTGGGTGGCAAAAACAAAATCTTCTAGTTTTTCTAGGTTTTTGGCAATATTGGCGGCGTACTTGTGGAGGCGCATCATCCCTTGGTCGGCTTTCATATGGTGTTCAAAACTGGGGCTGCTTGGACTCCATTGCACAAGTGGAATCACTTCGCGCAGGGTCTCGAGTCGTGGAGCAGCACACATCCCAAATTCTGATACAAAACGTCCGCCTAAATGCTGATAATCTCGGTACGGGACAGCCGCACTTCCCCAAACATCCCAAGTGTGCCTGTCGCCGATGGTTTGGTCATCTGGAAACGCCCCAAAAAAAGGGCTGCCCGCTTGGTAATAGGCATCTGGAGCAAATTCCCGCATACAATTTGGCAAAATCTGTTCATAAATCACTCGAGCGCCAAAGGTCGCCTTGGCATCTGGTGCGGTACTGGCATCATACAAACCTTGTCCAAATGCCAAAGGGTAATCTTCGTTGTTGCCTGTCCAAATCACAATACTTGGATGATTTCTAAGGCGCTTAATTTGGTAACTGGCTTCTTGTTGTACAGTATTCAGAAATTCTAGGTAAGACGGGTAAATCCCGCAGCCAAACATAAAATCTTGCCAAACCATAATCCCAAGCTGGTCGCAAAGCTGGTAAAAGATGTTATTTTCGTAAATCCCACCGCCCCAAATTCGCAGCATTGTCATATTGGCATTTTTAGCTGCTTCAATTCGGGCGCGGTAACGCTCTGAGCTAACTCGAGCCAGCATCAGGTCGTCTGGAATCCAATTTGCGCCGCTTGTAAACATCGCAATACCATTGATTTCAAAGTAAAAACTCGAGCCGCTCTGGTTGGCAATCGGTTCTTGGACGACCCGCACCTGACGAATCCCAAAGGATTGCTCAGATTGGTCTACAATAACCCCGTCTTGCAGCAACACCACCTTAAGGCAGTAAA
>JBEGTV010000204.1:0-5357 GCA_041179225.1 Deinococcota bacterium
CAAAAGCAACTTCCTGCATGGTGATGCTTTTACCCGGCGCACCGAGAACATTAAATTTATAGTCTTTCCACTCGAGGTCGTGTTCAGATACCTCGAGAACATGGGCGGCGATTTTACGGGCTTTTTCGCGGATTTTTCGGGCAGCCAGTGCCAAAGCGCCACCCGCCACAGGGGTCGAGCGGCTGGCATATGTGCCAAGTCCGTATGGGGCGGTGTCGGTATCGCCTTCTTCGACCAAGAAGTTTTGCGGGTCTAAACCAAGTTCTTCAGCAACAATTTGCGCCCATGTGGTTTCGTGTCCCTGCCCTTGGGATTTTGTGCCGGTGCGAATAATCCCCGAGCCGCTTGGATGGATACGGATTTCCGCGCCGTCAAACATTTTAATCCCAAGAATATCAAAGTGCTTGCTGGGTCCCGCGCCCGTCACTTCGGTAAAAGTGCTTAATCCAATGCCCATTAACTCGCCTCGAGCGCGTTTTTCGGCTTGCTCGAGCAGCAGTTCTTTATAACCAATTCGCTCGAGAGCAACATCCATGGTTTTTTCGTAATCGCCAGAGTCATAAATAAAGTTTAAGGGGGACTGATACGGGAATTGTTCGGGTTGCACAAAGTTCTTGCGGCGCAGTTCTACAGCATCTATGTTCAGTTCATCTGCCAAAATATCCATGGCTCGTTCAATCGCATAACTGGCTTCGGTGACACGGAAACTACAACGGTACGCCACACCTCCGGGCATTTTATTGGTAAAATAGGCATCTAAATTGGCGTAGGCATTGGGGAAATCATAACTGCCCGTCACAATCCCAAACATTCCAGCCGGGTACTTGCTCGGGTCGGCTGCTGCATCAAATGCACCGTGGTCAGCTACAGTATTGACTTTTAGGGCGGTGACTTTGCCTTCTTTGGTTGCGCCGATTTCAATGTCCATGTGATAATCGCGGGCAAAACTCGAGGTCAGGTTTTCGGTGCGGGTTTCAATCCATTTGACAGGACGCTTTAAGACCAATGCACCAGCAATAGCGCAGACATAACCGGGATAAACAGGTACTTTGTTACCAAAGCCACCGCCAAGGTCTGGACTGATGACACGAATTTTATCTTCGGGGATACCCAACACCAAAAACAGTGCTGTGCGGTAAACATGTGGGGCTTGCGAAGTCACATAAAACTGTAAGCGTCCCATGACATCAAATTCGGCAATACAACCACATGGCTCGAGAGGCGCGGCATGGCAACGCTGAAACTTGATGTGTTGTTTGACCACATGCTCACTTGCCTCGAGTGCGGCATCAGTCTCGGCTTTTTTACCAACATTCCAGTTAAAAATATGGTTGGTGGCATTGGCTCGGTCTGGGCGCAAAATCACTTCATCAGTCATGGATTTATAGGGGTCAGCCATGACGGGCAAGGGTTCGTAATCCACATCCACCAGTTCTGCCATGTCATAGGCGGCTTCCCTTGTTTCGGCGTAGACGGCTGCGACTTCTTGGTACTGATACAACACCTTACCGTCTGCCAAGACCATTTGCTTATCTAAGCCGTGAAACGTTGGTAGCCAACCAACCTTATAGGCATTCAGTTCTTTACTGGTGACAACCGCCACCGCGCCCGGAACTTGCATGGCAGCACTCGAGTCAACTCCCTTAATGTTGGCATGTGGGTACGGACTATGCACCAACGCCATCCAGAGTTGCTCCGGTAAATTGATGTCATCAATATAATTGCCTTTACCTTGTAGGAAACGCGGGTCTTCTTTGCGTTTCATGGATTTTCCCATCGCGTGTTTTTCAGTCATATAAACTCCTTCGGAGAGGTAAAGGTCGAAAGGCGAAGGTCAAAGGGGTTTACTTTTGCCTTCTTGACCCTTAAAGCAGCACCTCACGGGCTTGGGTCGCTTTTGCCTTTTGCCTTTCGCCTCTAATCATCAGCAGCTTGGGCGGACATGGTGCTGGCGGCTTGCTGTACGGCTTTGACGATATTGTTATAACCAGTGCAACGGCACAGATTGCCGCTTAAACCTTCACGGATTTCATGTTCAGTTGGATTTGGGTTCTGCTCGAGCATCGCCAAGCTGGTCATCATCATCCCGGGGGTGCAGTAACCGCACTGCAAGCCGTGCTGATCCCAAAAGGCTTGTTGGATTGGGTGCAGAACACCGCCGGGCGCAAGTGATTCAACCGTTTTAATCTCGTGACCTTCTGCCATGACTGCAAAGACGGTGCAGGATTTAACGGGAACACCATCCATCAAAACAGTACAGACACCGCAACTGCTCGAGTCACAACCGACGTGTGTGCCAGTCAATTTGGCTTGCTCACGAATAAAATGCACCAATAGGGTACGGTTCTCGACTTCGGCGGTGTGGGATTTCCCATTGATACTCAGACTGATTTGGCTCATGCGGATACCCCCAAGCGTTGTAAGGATTCTTTAATGCCTCGAGCCACCAAGACCCTTGCCATGTCTTTTTTGTATTCGGCTGAACCGCGTTGGTCAGCGTTGGGACTGGCAATTTTTGGCGCTTCGGCGGCGGCGGCTTTAATCAGTTCTAAACTTGGGCGTTGACCAACCAGCATCGCTTCGGCAGCACTGACCCGCATGGCAATATGACCAACTGCCGTAATCGCAATTCCAGCTTGGCGAATTGTGCCGTCTGCATTTAATGATAACTGCACGGCGGCAGCACAAGTGGCATAGTCGCCAACCTTTCGTTCGATTTTTTGATAACTGCCTTGAGTGTGGGCATCTGGGATGGGAATTCGCACCTCGAGTGCCATTTCACCCTCTTCTATAGCCGTGGTGAATGAATCCACCAAAAATTCATCTATGCTAATTTCTCGAGTTCCATTTGCGCCGCGAACCACCATTGTGGCTCGAGCAGCCAATGCAGTCGCCGTCCAGTCACCCGATGGGTCATTGTGACAGATGCTACCAACCACTGTTCCCATATGGCGCACAATTGGGTCTGCGACCACTTTGGAAACAGCCGTAATCAGGCTATACCGCGCCAAAATGTTCTGGTCAAACTCGAGCGCAGCATCACGGGTGGTTGCCCCAATCACCAAAAAACCATTTTTTTCGTGTAAATAAGAAAGTTCTTTAATCGGATTGATGTCCACCAAAATAGCTGGTCTGGCAAGCCGATAACGCATGGCTGGGATTAAACTCTGCCCGCCCGCAAGAACTCGAGCTTCGCCGCCATGTTGTTGCAGGGCAGCAAAAGCCTCATCGGTGCTGTGGGATCGTATGTACTCGAAGTTTGCTGGAAACATCTGTCACGCTCCTAGAAAAGAATTCTCGAGCCTACCAGTTAAAACGGCTGGTCACTCGAGTTGGTTTTTGATTCTGAATCAGTCTAGCGTAAAAGAAAGGCAGACAGTTGTAACTCGAACTACTTAAATACTGCTAAAGCAAACTGGCTTATCGCTCAGGACAGCAAACTAGCTTCGGCTCGAGCGCGAAAAGCATCTATTTGAGCTTGTTGCCATGCTTGGTCACGCCCTAATTCTTTTGCCATTAAAGCAGCTACAAGCGGTGCAGCTTCAAGGGCAGCTTTGGCATCGAGCAATAAGGCTCGAGTGCGTCTGGATAAGGCATCTTCTAAGGTACGGCTCATTTCTTGACGCACTGCCCAGACAATCTCGGCAGCGATATACGGCAGTTTGTCATGGATTTTTTGGTTCAGTTCAGGGTTATCTTGGGTCATGCCTTGGATGTGCTTGGAGTCCGTTCCGTACATGCTCAGGCTTTCCTCAAGCGAACCGCCAATTTGATCAGGTGATTCTGCCATGCCTGGCGCACCGTGTAGACGCATTTCTGGGGTGGGGGATTCCTTTAGCTCGAGTCCCGCAATCGGAGCGGCTTTGTTGATCACATCTTCGCCCATTTTGCGGTAGGTTGTCCATTTACCACCCACAATTGTTAGTAAGCCCGTGCGTGAAACCAAAATGGTGTGGTCTCTCGAGAGTGCCGAGGTGTTTCCATCAGAATCTGAGGCTTTGACCAATGGACGTAAACCAGCATAAACCGCCAATACATCGGAACGCACAGGGTCTTTGGTCAGGTAGCGCCCAGCGTGTTCGACCAAAAACTCGAGTTCTTGCTCGAGAGGACGCGGCTCGGCATCAATGGTTGGCACGGGTGTATCGGTTGTACCAATAATCGCTTTTCCATGCCACGGCACCGCAAATAAAACCCGTCCATCATCGGTACGGGGGACCATCAGGGCGTTGTTGCCGGGAAAGAATTCTTTGGGCAACACCAAATGCACCCCTTGGCTGGGTGAAATTACGCTTTTGGCTTCAGGGTCATCCATTTTACGAATGCTGTCGGTAAAAACCCCAGTCGAGTTAATCACCGCTTTTGCCCGAATTTCAATTTCACGCCCGCTCTCGAGGTCAAGCACAATTGCACCAACCACACGGTTTGCTTCATGAATCAGGCTTTTGACTGGGGTGTAATTAGTGATTGCTGCCCCTTTAGCACTAGCAGTTTGTGCCAGTGTGACCGCCAATCTCGAGTCGTCAAATTGACCGTCAAAATAGACTACACCGCCTTGAAGACCTTTCGGCTCGAGGGTTGGGATGCGCTCCAAAGCATTATTCTTAGAAATCAGTTTGCTGCTGCCTAAGTTGAGTTTACCCGCCAGTACATCGTAAACCTTTAAGCCGACCCCATAATACGGACCTGCCCACCAATCATAAGCTGGAATCACAAACTCGAGGTCGCGTACCAAATGGGCGGCGTTGCGCCGTAAACGCCCACGTTCACGCAGCGCTTCACGCACCAAACCAATATTGCCTTGAGCCAAATAACGTACCCCACCATGTACCAGTTTGGTAGATCGGCTGCTTGTGCCTTTGGCAAAATCATGGCTTTCGACCAGTGCCACTTTATGCCCACGAGCCGCCGCTTCAACCGCCGCCCCCAAGCCCGTTGCGCCACCGCCAATAATTAAGAAATCAAATGGTTCGGATTTAGAAGACTCGAGACGGGACAGGCTATCGTTGCGGTTCATGGTCAATAGTTTATACCGTACATCCTTGGGAATTCGAGGGGTTGGGTCTACACTGCTTTTGCCATATAGGTCCGCACCCCAAGAATGGCTGGGAGTTCTTGAATGCTGTAATTGCGTAAATCCATGCGAACATCTGTGCCTTCGTAAGACATAAAACTCCTAAATTAAGTCGCTGACTTTCTCGGCAGCTTCAAAATCCAAAGCGGTAATTCCGCCAACATCATGGGTGATATACGCCACCCGAAGTTTTTTGTACATGATTTCTAAGGAATCTGGGTGATGATTGATTTTTTCCGAGAGCATCGCAATTTCTACTGCCAAGGCTACACCACTGGCATAG